>CAMLNG010000176.1 GCA_946481195.1 uncultured Chromatiaceae bacterium | reverse complement strand
ATGGCTAAGGCTAAATTTGAACGTAACAAACCGCACGTAAACGTAGGTACAATCGGCCACGTTGACCACGGTAAAACAACTCTGACAGCAGCTATCACCAACGTACTGGCTAAGCACTACGGCGGTCAGGCTTTCGCTTTCGACCAAATCGACAAAGCGCCAGAAGAAAAAGCTCGTGGTATCACGATCAACACTTCTCACGTTGAATACGACACACCAACTCGCCACTACGCCCACGTAGACTGCCCAGGCCACGCTGACTATGTTAAAAACATGATCACTGGTGCTGCACAGATGGACGGCGCAATCCTGGTAGTAGCTGCAACTGACGGCCCAATGCCACAGACTCGTGAGCACATCCTGTTATCTCGTCAGGTAGGCGTACCATACATCATCGTGTTCATGAACAAATGTGACATGGTTGATGACGAAGAGCTGTTAGAGCTGGTAGAGATGGAAGTTCGTGAGCTGTTATCAGACTACGATTTCCCAGGTGATGACCTGCCAGTTATCCGTGGTTCAGCGCTGAAAGGTCTGGAAGGCGACGCAGTGTGGGAACAGAAGATCCTGGAACTGGGTAACGCACTGGACACATACATTCCAGAGCCAGTACGTGCAATCGATAAGCCATTCATCATGCCAATCGAAGACGTATTCTCAATTGCAGGTCGCGGTACAGTAGTAACTGGTCGTGTAGAGCAAGGTATCATCAAAGTTGGTGAAGCAGTAGAAATCGTTGGTCTGAAAGACACAGTACAAACCACTTGTACTGGCGTTGAAATGTTCCGTAAGCTGCTGGACGAAGGTCGTGCAGGTGAGAACATCGGTGCGTTGTTACGTGGTACTAAGCGTGAAGACGTAGAACGTGGTCAGGTACTGGCGAAGCCAGGTTCAATCAAGCCACACACTAAGTTTGAAGGCGAAGTGTACGTGCTGTCTAAAGATGAAGGTGGCCGTCACACGCCATTCTTCAAAGGTTACCGTCCACAGTTCTACTTCCGTACAACTGACGTAACTGGCGCAGTAGAGCTGCCAGAAGGCGTAGAGATGGTAATGCCAGGCGACAACCTGAAGTTTGTGGTTGAGCTGATCAACCCAATCGCGATGGACGAAGGTCTGCGTTTTGCAATCCGTGAAGGCGGTCGTACAGTAGGTGCGGGCGTAGTAGCGAAGATCCTGGCGTAATAGTCCGGATATAGAAAAGGGCTCCTCGGAGCCCTTTTTGTTTTATTGTGCTTATTACCGGTTGTGAAACAGAACCCGGAATGTTTTACAGAATCTATTGGTCAGATCGGCAAAAAGATCGGACTGGATCATGCCGCGACGCTTGTTTTAGCGCGCTGGCACAGTATAATGAGCGGCTATTTTTTGTTACCCGCTAGATTGGTAACAAATACTTCAGGGGCATAGTTCCAATTGGTAGAACAGCGGTCTCCAAAACCGATGGTTGGGGGTTCGAATCCCTCTGCCCCTGCCAATTTTCTTAGTTGATTGTAGTAGCTGATACTGCAGTACAGCTGTAGTGGCTTGTTTCTACAAGCGTGGATAGTGAGTTTGAGCATGAATGCAGCAACAGAAGCACCGAAAAGCGGATTAGATCTGGTTAAATGGATAGCGGTATTCGCGATTCTGACTTTATTAGTGGTCGCTAACTACATTTTTGAATTTTCGACATTGGAACGCGCTATTGGTTTGCTGGTGATGATCCCATTAGCAGGTTTTGTCGCTTCACAGACACAAAAAGGTCATGAATTCCTGACTTTTGCAAAAGAAGCCAAGCTGGAAGTTCGTAAAGTCGTATGGCCAACCCGCGCTGAAACAAATCAGACTACGATTATCGTAGGTATCGTCACTGTAGTTATGGCATTCATTCTGTGGGGATTGGATGCACTGTTACTGAAAATTGTGTCGTTTTTAACAGGATTGGGGATCTAAACCATGTCAGGAAAAATGCGTTGGTATGTTGTGCAGGCCTTTGCTGGCTTTGAGCAGCGCGTCGCTACTTCGTTACGCGAGCATATCAAGATCCATAGCATGGAAGAAAAGTTTGGCGAAGTTTTAGTCCCAACCGAAGAAGTGGTTGAGATGCGTGCTGGTCAGAAACGTAAATCAGAGCGTAAATTTTTCCCAGGCTATGTATTGGTCCAGATGGAAATGTGCGAAGAAGCCTGGCACCTAGTGAAAAGTGTGCCACGCGTACTTGGTTTCATCGGCGGTACTTCAGATCGTCCAGCACCAATCAGTGAAAAAGAAGCAAACACCATTCTGAACCGTCTGCAGGATAATGCTGATAAGCCGAAGCCGAAGACATTATTCGAAGCTGGTGAAGTGGTTCGTGTGTCGGAAGGTCCATTTGCTGACTTCAACGGTGTAGTTGAAGAAGTCGACTACGAAAAGAGTCGCGTAAAAGTATCAGTACTTATTTTTGGTCGCTCAACACCAGTCGAACTGGAGTTTGGTCAGGTCGAAAAAGCTTAACGGTGAAATATCCGTTGTAACGGGCCGCTGGTTAAAATATAATCGCGGCCTTTTTTAACATCAGGGGAGCCGTTTGAGTAAGTGTCCTCGCACTTACGAGGCTGAGACCCTACAAAGAGGTGAAACATGGCTAAGAAAGTCACGGCGCTTGTAAAATTACAAGTTAAAGCTGGTATGGCAAACCCGTCGCCACCAGTTGGTCCAGCACTGGGTCAACACGGTGTGAACATCATGGAATTCTGTAAAGGCTTCAACGCCCGTACAGAATCTCTGGAAAAAGGCATGCCAATTCCAGTAGTGATCACTGTATACAGCGACCGCTCATTTACATTCGAAACCCGTACCCCACCAGCATCATTCCTGTTGTTAAAAGCAGCTGGTCTGAAAGGTGGTTCAGGTCGCCCTAACACTCAGAAAGTCGGTAAAGTTACCCGTGCTCAGCTCGAAGAGATCGTTAAGATCAAACGTGCTGACCTGACGGCAGCAGACGACGAAGCAGCAGTTCGTACCATCGCTGGTACAGCTCGCTCAATGGGCTTAGTGGTGGAGGGCTAATCGATGGCTAAATTATCTAAACGCGCTAAGTTAATCCGTTCAAAAGTAGATTCTACTCGTGAATATGCGATCAATGACGCCGTAGCGTTATTAAAAGAATTAACAGCTGGCAAATTCGTTGAAAGTATCGATGTTGCTATCAACCTCGGTATTGATGCCCGTAAATCTGACCAAAACGTGCGTGGTGCAACTGTACTGCCACACGGTACTGGTCGTACTGTTCGCGTTGCAGTGTTCACCCAAGGTGCTAACGCTGAAGCCGCTAAAGCTGCCGGTGCTGACATTGTTGGTATGGAAGACTTAGCTGAACAGGTTAAGAAAGGCGAAATGAATTTCGACGTTGTCATCGCGTCTCCAGATGCAATGCGCGTAGTGGGTATGCTGGGTCAAATCCTAGGTCCACGTGGCCTGATGCCAAACCCGAAAACAGGTACTGTAACTCCTAACGTTGCTGACGCAGTGAAAAACGCTAAAGCTGGCCAGGTCCGTTACCGTAACGACAAGAATGGTATCATCCATTCAACTATCGGTAAGGTAGATTTCGATGCAGACAAACTGAAAGAGAACTTAGAGTCTCTGTTAGTTGCTCTGAAACGTGCTAAGCCATCAGTTGCAAAAGGTACTTACATCAAGAAAGTAACTATCTCTTCAACACACGGTGCTGGTATCGTTCTGGATCAGGCTTCTCTGGATGCCAAGATCTAATAAAGCCGTTTAATTAAGCAGCTTTACAGGAGCGCGAGGTTAAATTATAATCTCGCGCTCAAATTTTCGGGTAGAAGCCGGCTTTTGCATGCAAAAGTAACGGCTTCCGTCCAAGACCGTAGGTGCTGTAACTCTTTTTTAAAGATAACAGCTTAAAACCACAACCTACGCAGACGGTGTTAGCCCCAGAAAGATTCCTATCAATCTGGCTCTCACCGTAAATCGCGCGCCTTGTACTGAATTGTATCAAGGCGATGTGTAGGCAACCGGACAATCCCGTCCGGATGAACCAGGAGTTAAGAGCCAATGGCTATTAAGCTTGAAGACAAAAAAGCAATTGTTGCTGAAGTCCAGGAAGCTGCCAAAGGTGCTTTATCTGCGGTAGTCGCAGACGCTCGTGGTGTCACTGTAGGCAAAATCACTGCGCTGCGTAAGCAAGCGCGTGAAGCTGGTGTTTGGATGAAAGTTGTCCGTAACACACTGGTTCGCCGTGCAGTTTCAGGCACCGAATTCGAGTGTTTAGGCGATGCGTTCGTCGGCCCAACACTGATTGCGTTCTCTAAAGAGCACCCAGGTGCTGCAGCGCGGATCTTCAAAGATTTCGCGAAAGAGAACCAAAAGTTTGAGCTGAAAGGCGCAGCCTTTAACGGCGCCACAGTCAGTATCGATGTATTAGCAAGTCTGCCAACACGCGACGAAGCTATTGCACGCCTGATGAGCACTATGAAAGAAGCAGCAGCCGGCAAACTTGTACGTACAATTGCCGCGGTTCGCGACCAAAAACAGGATCAAGCCGCGTAATTCTACGTGTTGTTTGGTAAGTAAAGTTTAATACGGGATTTATCCCGATAGTTTAGGAATCTGAGCAATGTCAGTTACTAAAGAGCAAATTTTAGACGCTATCGCAGCAATGTCTGTAATGGAAGTTGTTGAACTGGTTAGCGCAATGGAAGAAAAATTCGGCGTTTCAGCTGCTGCTGCTGTTGCAGTTGCTGCTGGTCCAGCTGCAGTTGTTGAAGAACAAACTGAATTCAACGTAATCCTGGCTGCTGCTGGTGCGAACAAAGTTGCTGTTATCAAAGCAGTACGTGGCGCAACTGGTCTGGGCCTGAAAGAAGCGAAAGACCTGGTTGAAGCTGCTCCAGCTGCAATCAAAGAAGCCGTTTCTAAAGCTGAAGCTGACGCTCTGAAGAAAGAGTTAGAAGAAGCTGGTGCTACTGTTGAAGTTAAATAATCCAGCTCATACTGGATTAGACGCCTGATTTCAGGCTAGGCTGGTGGTGATTTAACCACCGGCCTTTTTGCGCTGTGGGACATTGATTTTCCCCGCCCCTTATGACGCCATAGTGGATGTCATAACCACCGCCCCGCAAGGGTAGGTAGGGTAAAAAATCAGCAAGCTGAGGAACCCCATGACTTACTCTTATTCTGAAAAGAAACGTATCCGTAAGGACTTCGGTAAACGTCCACAAGTGTTGGATGTACCATATCTGTTGTCGATTCAAATTGAATCGTTCAGCAAGTTTATTGAGCCAGATCCAGAAGGCGAATACGGCTTAGAAGCTGCGTTCCGTTCTGTATTCCCAATCAAAAGCTACTCTGGCAGCGCAGAACTGCAGTATGTCAGCTATCGGATTGGTGAGCCGGTGTTTGATGTTAAAGAGTGTCAAATCCGCGGTGTAACCTACTCAGCACCATTACGCGTCAAACTGCGCATGGTTCTGTTTGATAAAGAAGCACCAGGCACTATCAAAGATATCCGTGAGCAGGAAGTCTATATGGGCGAAATCCCATTGATGACCGAAAATGGTACCTTTGTCATCAACGGGACTGAACGCGTTATCGTTTCTCAGCTGCACCGTAGCCCAGGCGTGTTCTTCGATCACGACCGTGGTAAAACTCACTCCTCAGGCAAAGTGTTATATAACGCTCGCGTGATCCCATACCGTGGTTCATGGCTTGATTTTGAGTTTGACGCCAAAGATGCTCTGTTCGTCCGTATCGACCGTCGCCGTAAATTACCAGCGACCATTCTGTTACGTGCTTTAGACCTGAGCACTGAAGACATCCTCACTACTTTCTTTGACAGCACTAAGTTTGAAATCAAAGACGGTAAGTTGATGATGGAAGTAGTTGCCAACCGCTTACGTGGTGAAACTGCTGCATTTGATATTAAAGACAACAATGGTGAAGTCATTGTTGAAGCTGGCCGCCGTATTACGGCAAAACATGTTCGCCAGTTAGAAAAAACCGGCATGACCCTGATGGAAGTACCACACGAGTACGTCGTCGGCCGCGTCCTTTCAAAAAATTATGCTGACCGTTCAACCGGAGAGATTATTGCCGAAGCGAACGCCGAGCTCACACTGGAGCTGTTAGCGAAACTTGCCAAAGCTGGTTATGAAAGCTTTGAGACACTATTTATCAACGATTTGGACCAAGGTGCATACATTTCTGACACCTTACGCATCGATCCGAGTAATAACCGGATGGAAGCGCTGGTCGAAATCTACCGCATGATGCGTCCTGGTGAGCCACCAACACGCGAAGCTGCGGAAACCTTATTTGAAAACCTGTTCTTCTCTGAAGACCGCTACGACCTGTCCACGGTAGGCCGCATGAAATTCAACCGTCGGGTGAATTTCGAAGAAGGCACTGGCGCAGGCGTGCTGAGCAAAGAAGACATTCTGGCAGTCATGAAAGTGCTGATTAACATCCGTAACGGTAATGGTGAAGTCGACGATATCGACCACTTAGGTAACCGCCGGATCCGTTCAGTCGGCGAAATGGCTGAAAACCAGTTCCGTGTTGGTTTAGTCCGGGTTGAACGTGCAGTGAAAGAGCGTCTGTCATTAGGCGACCTCGATGCTGTGATGCCACAGGATCTGATCAACGCCAAACCAATTTCTGCTGCAGTGAAAGAGTTCTTCGGTTCCAGCCAACTGTCTCAGTTTATGGATCAGAACAACCCGCTGTCAGAAGTGACACACAAACGTCGTATTTCTGCTTTAGGCCCTGGTGGTCTGACGCGTGAACGTGCGGGCTTCGAGGTTCGTGACGTTCACCCAACGCATTACGGCCGCGTGTGTCCAATTGAAACGCCTGAAGGTCCGAACATCGGTCTGATCAACTCGCTGTCTATGTTCGCACAGACCAACGAGTACGGTTTCCTGGAAACCCCATACCGCCGGATTGAAGATGGTATCGTGACTGACGAAGTCGATTTCCTGTCAGCGATTGAAGAAGGTAACTTCGTTATCGCTCAGGCCAACGCTGAGCTGAACGAAGACAACCGTCTGGTAGAAGAACTGGTTCCTTGCCGTTTCAAAAATGAATTCACGTTAATGCCAGCTGACAAAGTCCAGTACATGGACGTTGCGCCGCAGCAAATCGTGTCAGTCGCAGCCGCGCTGATCCCGTTCCTGGAACACGATGACGCCAACCGTGCATTGATGGGTTCTAACATGCAACGTCAAGCGGTACCGACGCTGCGTGCTGACAAGCCGTTAGTGGGTACTGGTGTTGAACGCGTTGTAGCCAAAGACTCTGGTGTAACTGTGGTTGCGAAGCGTGGTGGTACTATCGATTATGTCGACGCCAGCCGTATCGTGATCAAAGTGAACGAAGATGAAATGGTGCCAGGCGAAGCC
>CAMLNG010000175.1 GCA_946481195.1 uncultured Chromatiaceae bacterium | reverse complement strand
ACCCACAGCGCCGGCCTGAAACTATTAGTCTTCCAGCTTCGACAAATCGCGCACTGCGCCTTTGTCGGCCGAGCTCGCCAGTAAGGCATAGGCTTTTAAAGCCGGGCTGACGTAACGGGTGCGGTCCACCGGTTTCCAGCCTTGTTTGCCTTTGGCGTCCATCGCAGCACGGCGTGCTGCCAGAGTTTCGTCAGAAATTCGGATATTAATACTGCGGTTTGGAATATCGATGTCGATGCCGTCGCCATCTTCCACTAAGGCAATAGCGCCGCCGCTGGCCGCTTCCGGCGAGACGTGGCCAATCGACAGGCCAGAAGTGCCGCCAGAGAAACGACCGTCGGTGACTAAAGCACAGGCTTTGCCCAAGCCCATCGATTTTAAGTAGCTGGTTGGGTACAACATTTCCTGCATGCCAGGCCCGCCTTTTGGCCCTTCGTAGCGAATGACCACCACATCACCGGCTTTGACCACGCCGCCTAAAATGGCGGTGACGGCGTCGTCCTGCGATTCAAACACCCGCGCCACGCCGTTAAACACCAGGTTGTCTTTGTCGACGCCGGCGGTTTTAACGATACAGCCATTTGGCGCCAGGTTGCCGAATAACACGGCGAGGCCACCGTCCTGTGAATACGCATGCTCTTTGCTGCGGATACAGCCGTTTTCGCGGTCATCGTCCAGTGTCGGGTAGCGGCAGTTTTGCGAAAACGCCTGCGTGGTGCGGATGCCGGCCGGGCCCGCGCGGTAGAAGTCTTTCACGGCGGGGTCTTGCGTGGTCATGATGTCAAAACGACTTAATACATCACCGAGTGAACTGCCGGCGACATGCGGCGTGTCCGGGTTGACCAGGCCAGCGCGTTGTAATTCGGCCAGAATGGCGACGACACCACCGGCGCGGTGCACATCTTCCATATGGTATTTCTGCGTCGACGGCGCCACTTTGGACAAATGCGGCACGATACGCGACAGCCGGTCGATGTCGGCCATGCCAAAATCAACTTCGGCTTCAATGGCGGCGGCCAATAAATGCAGCACTGTGTTGGTCGAGCCGCCCATCGCGATGTCCAGCATCATGGCATTTTCAAAAGCGGTTTTATTGGCGATAGCACGCGGCAGCGCGCTTGCGTCGTCGTTTTGATACCAGCGGCGCGTCAGTTCCATAATGCGCGTGCCGGCGCTGACAAACAGCTCGCGCCGGTCGGCATGCGTTGCCAGCATCGAACCATTGCCCGGCTGACCTAAACCTAAGGCTTCGACTAAGCAGTTCATCGAGTTGGCGGTGAACATACCGGAGCAAGAGCCGCAAGTTGGGCAGGCGCTGCGTTCGATTTTTTCGCTGTCTTCGTCCGACACGTTCGGGTTAGCAGCCGACACCATCGCATCCACTAGATCGAGCTTGATGATTTGGTCTGAAAGCTTGGTTTTGCCGGCTTCCATCGGGCCACCGGAGACAAAAATCGCCGGGATATTCAGGCGCAGCGCGGCCATCAGCATGCCCGGGGTGATTTTGTCGCAGTTGGAGATACAGACCATCGCATCAGCGCAGTGGCCGTTCACTACATACTCCACTGAGTCGGCGATGATTTCGCGCGACGGCAGGCTGTACAACATGCCGCCGTGGCCCATAGCGATGCCGTCGTCGATGGCGATGGTGTTGAATTCTTTGGCGATCCCGCCGGCGGCTTCAATGGCTTCTGCTACCAGTTTGCCGAGATCGCGCAGGTGCACATGGCCCGGCACGAATTCGGTGAACGAGTTCACCACGGCGATGATCGGCTTACCAAAGTCGGTGTCTTTGACACCAGTGGCGCGCCACAAGGCACGGGCACCCGCCATATTGCGGCCTTCGGTGGTCGTGGCTGAACGTAATTTAGGCATGCAATTTACTCCTGCATAGGCAAATTTAATGATGCGGCGCCAGCTGTTGTTAATCTGGAAGATGCATGCGCCAGCATCGGGTTTTGGGTTCAGGGCCACTTGGTTGTAACGTCACTGCCTGTGGCAGTGATCATGCCGGGCGGTTATGGGTGCCCGTGCTTTTTTATGTTGCCGGTTTTCGGTCCGGCACCGTTTATTCAATACTTGCTGCTGTCACGTTGCTTCACTGGGCTCTGGTGAACACATGGAGCAGACCCTCTGCGGCAGGGAAGCCGCAGAGGAGCCCCCATGGATGGGTTCACGGCGTGTCTGCGGAATGTTTCGCCAGAGTCCAGCACAACGATATCGCCTTGTGCTTCACGCCCGCAGCGCACCGGCTTCGGCCTGATGCAGCTCCAGATCCAGCACGTCGTACAGTTTATTCAGCTGGTTCACCAACAGGCTCACCGGCTTGTCGCTGACCACGCTTAAGGTTATCAGTAAACCAGTCAAATCAGCCAGCGGCTTTAATTCAAGGCCAGCTAAAGTAAAGCCGCGGTAGCGGGTGACCTGCAATAAACGCTCGATCGCGACGGCTTCATGCCGGGTGTGGATGGTCAAAGTATGCTGTTGGCTTTGCGCTGCGTTGCTCATGGTTATTCCTCCCACTGGGGTAAGTCGGTCATCATGTCCTGGTTGGCGGCACCTGGCGGTACTAATGGCCAGACGTTGTCCGTTTCGTCGATGCGGACGTGTAACAAATAAGGGCCCGGCCAGCTGAACATCGCGTCTAAGGCTGATTCCACTTCGTCTTTGTGGCTGATGCTGTGGCCTGGGATGGCAAAAGCGGCTGCTAAGGAGACAAAATCCGGGTTGTCGGACAAATCGGTTTCGCTGTAACGACCAGCGAAAAACAGCTGTTGCCACTGTTTCACCATGCCAAGGCGCTGGTTGTCGATGACGATGATTTTGACCGGCAGGCGGAAGCGTTTAATGGTCGCCAGTTCCTGCACGTTCATCATAAAAGAGCCGTCGCCGGTCACCAGCACGCTGGTATCCTGCGGCCGCGAGATTTTCGCGCCAATCGCCGCCGGCAGGCCAAAGCCCATAGTGCCCAAACCGCCGCTGGATAAATGATTGCGGGGCGAGTTAAAACGCATATGCTGCGCCACCCACATCTGGTGCTGGCCGACGTCACAGCTCACGACGGAATTGTCCGGCATGCGTTCGCTCAGCTGTTTCAGCAGCAGCGGCGCGTAGATGCGCTCGCCCGGATGGTCGTAACGCCAGCCGTGTTGCTGTTTCAGTGCGGCGCAGTGCGCCTACCAGTCGGCGTAGTTGCCTGCAGCTGTCATTGCAGGTAACAGGGCTTTTAAATCGCCTAACATGGCGACATCTGCAAAACGTAACTTGTTGATTTCTGCCGGGTCTATATCGATATGAAGGACTTTGGCTTCCGGCGCGAATTTCTTTAAGTTGCCGGTGACCCGGTCATCAAAACGCGCACCTAAACAAAGCAGCAAATCGGTTTGTTGCACCGCTAAATTCGCGGCTTGTGTGCCGTGCATGCCCAACATGCCTAAGTACAGCGGATTGGTTTTTTCCACCGACCCCATGGCTTTTAATGTGGTGACCGACGGCATGCCGGTGGCGGTTAAAAAGGCGTTTAATTCCGCCAGCGCGTCAGCCATATGTACACCGCCACCGATGTAAGCCATCGGTTTTTGTGCTTGCTGCAGCAAAGCGCGGGCGGCGGCGATCTGTGTGGCAAGGCCGGAGCAATCTGGCGCGGCGCTGGCTGCGGTCAGATGCAGCGGCTGGTATTCCACTTGCGCTAACTGCACGTCTTTTGGGATATCGACCAGCACCGGGCCTGGCCGGCCGCTTTGAGCTAATACAAAGGCTTCGCGTAAAGTCGCCGCCAAATCGGCGACGTCACGCACATAAAAACTGTGTTTGGTGCAGGTCAGGCTCATGCCTAATACGTCGACTTCCTGGAAGGCGTCGGTGCCGGCAACGGCTTGCGACACCTGGCCGGTGATGGCGACTACTGGCACAGAATCGAGCAGCGCGTCGGCTAAGGCGGTGATGAGGTTAGTCGCGCCAGGGCCGGAAGTGGCCAGGCATACGCCGGTCTGGCCGGAAGCGCGGGCATAACCGATGGCGCTGAAACCACCACCTTGTTCATGGCGGCACAGGTAGTGTTTGACCGGGCTTTGGTAGAGCGCGTCGTAAATCGGCATGATAGCCCCGCCCGGATAACCGAACACGGAATGCACACCGTGTTCTGTTAATAATTTCACTACCAATTCTGCGCCTGTCATACCCGTATCCTCTGTCTTGCCGGCCTGTGCCGGCTATCGTCGCTGTGCTAATCCGCCCATTTCCGCCGCCTGCGTTTTTTTCACTGGCCCAGAAAGTACAAAACCCCCGGACCTTGCGGTGCGGGGGTTTTGTCGGAATCTGATTATTTTACGGTCTCAGTCCCAAACAGCAGCCCCCGCGGCGACTAATAATCACCACGTTTACGAGGACCACAATAATGTTCAGGATGGTTGTTTTACGCATAATGTTTGTAGCAATAACTCTGTTGGTTATATGTCAAAAAACGGCAATGGCGCTTTGGCCACAGCAAAACGCTATTAGAAATAGCCGTCTGCACGGCCTGAGTCAACAGTTATTTTTGCTTTTCGCAAAAAAAGACGGCCATACGGCTGACGCTCAGCAAGTAACCAGCTGATTTAACAGATATTCAATGAAACTTCAGCGCGATGTTGCCGGTGGCGCTGTCGACACGGATTGAGTAGACTCAAGCCACATCGCCTTTTTCCGCCAGCGGCTTATGGATCAACTCGAGCTGTTTGACTTACCCAACCCCTGTATCGGGGTCTGCACCAGCAATAACCGCGGTTATTGCGTGGGTTGTCTGCGTTCGCGGGATGAACGTTTTAACTGGCATAACAAACCGGTGGCCGAACGCGCCCGCATCCTGAAACTGCTGGAACAACGCCGCATCCGCCGTGATGCAGCGCGCCTCGCCGGTAAACCGGACAGCAACCTCGAAGCGGATCAACCGCCGTCTACGCCGGATTTGTTCGGTTTTTAGTTACTCCACCAGTAGCGGAAAACGCAGTTCAAAAGTGGTGCCGATCCCTTCCTGGCTGCTGAAACTAATCTGTCCACCCATGTACTGCACCAACTTTTTGCTGATAGATAAACCCAGACCACTGCCGGGCTGAGCTCGACCCTCAGGCTGATCCAGCCGGGTAAAAGGTTCGAAAATTTTGCTGTGCAAGGCGTCCGGAATACCGGGGCCCTGGTCCTGTACGCCAATCACCAGCTGGTGAGTCTCTGTGCGGGCCCATAACATCACCACGCTGTTATTTGGTGAGAACTTCACGGCATTGGACAGCAAATTGGTCAGCACCTGCTGCAACCGGTCCGGATCTAAGTTCACCACTGCATGCGGCGCCTGATCGTTCAGCACGATTTTAGAACCAAACTCCTGTGCATAACTTTGCAGGTTTTGCGCGCAGCTGCGCAGCAGCGGGCTGGCATCAACCGGCACCGGCGTGATTTCAAGTTTGCCTTGTTCAATCTTTTGCAGGTCAAGTAAATCATTGACCAAAAACAACAAACGCTCAGAATTGTGTTGGCAGATCCGCGCCATATCCTCAGCTTTTTTCGGCATGTCGCCAAACACACCGCCGAGCATCAGGCCAATGCTGCCACGGATAGCGGTCAAAGGCGTGCGTAGTTCATGGCTGACATTGGCGATAAATTCGTTTTTGTATTGCTCGGCCAGGGCCTGATGACTGATATCTTCAAACACTGTGATGCCATAACCGATGTCACCATTTTCAGCATAACCCGGCCAGCCCCAGCAGCGCACCACTGTCTCGCCCTGGCTGGTTTGTAAGGTCGCCGCATCGATAAAACAGTTTTCGCCGCGTAAGGCCGTAGCCGCCGGAAGCTGAGCCGCCCGCAGCGGCTTGCCAGTGCTTTTATCGCGCAAATGCGCCAGCAGCTGCATCGGCACACTGGATTGGGGCTCACTAGTCTGGGACTCACTAGTCTGGGGCACAGCTGCCTGGCTGTCCTGGCCAAACAAACGCCGGACGGCATGGTTTTGGTAATAAACTTTCTGCTCTAAATCAACAACTTCAAGTGCCAGCGGTAAGTCGTCCAGCCATTGCCGGTATTGATGCTGCGTCACCGCCATCAGTTTCTGCTGCTGTGCCTGCACAGCGCGATGCAGGATAAACACCATCATCACTGCGGTCAGCAGAAAGTTCAGCCAGGAACTGACGCCCTGCATGTATAAATCCAGATTGGTTTGGGTATGCAGCAGTCCGCTGCTGTAGCCAATAAAATTCGCCAGAAATATAGCCAGTGCCAGGGCGCAAACCAGATACATAGTGCGGGCTGAATACAAAAAACCGGTGATCAGACAGCCGCAGATTAACCAGAAGGTACCATTGGCAGCGAGTGCAAAGCTGTATAACCCACCAGCGCCCAACACCAGCATGATTGCGATGATCAGGAAACCTTTGAATTGCATAGGTAAACGCCGCCGGTATACACCAGTCAGGATCACCATGCTGCCAATACAAAGATGAACCAGATAAAGATCCAACCAACCGGTGTGAAAAATCCTGAGCAACGATATCGGCAGAACCACAGCCGTTAAAACCAACAAATCCCGCCACAATGAATCAAGAAACTGACCAGCGATTTGTGTTTTTTGTTGTTGTAACCAGGGAGGAGAGTTTGACTGCAGCAAGATTGGAGCCCGCTTGTAAATAACGCCTGAAAAACTAAAGGTAGATGGCGGCAGCAGGATTGCCAGCAAAACCAAACAAGCTAAGCACAATCGCAACAAGAAGGGGCGCCCGGCCCTTTAAAAAGTCCGCTGTCACTGCACTTCCACACAAAATGGGTGCGACAATCGTCAGTCACAGGGGACCGGGGGACTTGCTCGGAACCAGGGCGCCAAACACAGGAATTTGCAGCGGCTCGATTGAACCGCTGCCAGATGATTAGTTCGACCAGCTGCGTAGCTGCCAGGCCGCCAGTTGGGTCGATGTGGCTTCCGCTTCGTTCCAACCGTTGTGCAGGCCGCTGTCCTGCAGCAGGTCAGCCGGCAACGTTTGCGCCTCAGCCGACAGGTTCAGCACAAACACTGACTTTTTCCCTGCCAGTTCCCGGCTGATTTGCAGCAGTTTGCCGTCATTGAGTGCCTTGGCTTCATAGCTGCCAGCCACGCCAAATTCAGCCCGTTGTTGTTTTTGCGCGATCAGGAATTTGTATAAAGACCACAGTGATTTGACGTCTTGTTGCTGATCGGCCACTGTCACTTTGGCAGCTTGCTGCGCTTGTAAAAACGGCGTCCACCAGCTGGTTTCGCGCTGCGGCGGGAACAGCTGGTCGGATTGTACCCAGCTGCTTGTAGCAGTGGTGAAACCAGCCTGCGGGCTCTGGTCCCACAGCATCGGTGCGCGGCGCTGAATATGTTCGGCATCTGAGGCCTGACTTAAGCCAATTTCT
>CAMLNG010000174.1 GCA_946481195.1 uncultured Chromatiaceae bacterium | reverse complement strand
GATAGCGCCCGGTGTTGTATCGGCCAGGCTGGTCTCGACAAGCAGGTCGGGAGGCGTCACCGCCTGCATACTGCCTGCCTGCTCGTCCAGCAGGAAACGACCAAGTCCGGGAACCAGTTGCCAATAGCGTTCGGCACTGTTGCCTTTTGCCAAGGCGCTGCTGGCATAAACCGCGATATATCCATCGGCGTCGGCAAAAGCTGACGCCGCCAATGCTGTTTGCAGCGCCGGCATTTGCGCTGCCGGGCTATCCAGTGCTGTGACTTTGATTTTGGCCCAGCCGTAGCCGGTGCCTTTGACCCAGACTTCAGCCTGATTAAGCCCAGGCCTGGTTTTACGCCAGTCGATGCTGACTTTAAGCGGATAAGCCGTTTTCACTTCGGCCTGGCTGGCGCTGATTTGCAGCCAGCCAGCCTTGTTCTTACCAGAAATGGCATCAACCACTTTAGCTTCAAACTGAAATGGCTGACTGCCACGGTTAAAAATCTCAATGACGCGTTGCTGCGTACCGAGCCGGTCAAAGCGCGGCAGCGTCAGGCTTTGCCCTAAATCATCACTTTGCGGCCAGACAGCAGCTGAGCCTTCAACTGCCACGCCCATATCCGCCGCTTCGATAGGCTGATTAGTCAGCAGCACCGGCATAGTATTGGCTTCCGGATTACGCCAGTACGATAAGCCAATATGCGGCTGCGCCATCATTTGATCCCATCGGCCAGGTTGGCCTGCTGACGCGCCCAACTGATGGTAACGCGCCGTTAAAGCGGCATCGCGCTCAAACCAGCGTTTGACGTCGGCCGCAGCAGCATTGGTTTCGCGCCGGCCTTGTGCTGCCAATAACTGATTGCGCGCCGATGTATGGTACAACTCAAACAAAGCCTGCGTCGCCTGCACCGGATGGTCGACCAGCTGAATAAAAGCATCCTGCTGATTTGCTGGTAATTTTGCCAATAATGCCATCGAGCGCTGCGCCAGCGCAGCCAGTTCGGCGCTTACCCGCGCCGCTTCCTGATTGGCCAGCAGCGGATAACTTTGTGCTGTCATGGCTTCAGGCCGGCGCCGGCCATTGTGACGGCTATAACCTTCTAATAAATAAGCGATTTCAGCCGCATGCTCAGGGCCAAACTGCTGCGTGGCAAAATCGCGGGCATATTGCTCAAGGTTGCCGGCAGTAAACTGTGTCGGGTTCCAGGCCATCCGCAGGAAAAAGTCGATCGGATATTCCATCGGTTTTAAATCACCGACATTGACTATCCAGATGCGGTCGGCCTGATAACGCCAGGCCAGATCCATTTGCTGCCAGATTTTGGCGATGGGCGTCGAGTTAATCCAGGTATAAGAGCGCGGCCCGCCGACATAATCAAAATGATAATAAACCCCGGCGCCACCACTGCGGCTGCGCTCTTCAAAGGTCGGTAGACGGCGTAAATGGCCGAAGTTATCGTCAGACCAAAGCAAAGTCACATCATCCGGCACGCGCATGCCACGCTCATAAAAGCCCTGTACTTCTTTATACAAAGCCCAGACTTGCGGTACTGTGCTAACGTCCCGATCTTTAAAGGTTTCAGTCAGAATTTGCCGCTGATCGGCGACAATTTTTTCCAGCAAACCGATATTTTCACCTTCACTCATCGGCTCGTCTTCCTGACCGCGCATGCCAAGCGTAAAGATGCTTTCCAGGTTTTTGTGCCGCGCCGCGCCTTGTTGCCAGAACTGATAAATGGCTTCGCGGTTTTTTGAGTATTCCCACGGGCCTTTGCCGTAGCGGTTCCATTCTTTGTCGGCGCGCAGCATCGGTTCGTGGTGGCTGTTGCTCATCACTATGCCCATTTCGTCGGCTAGGATGGCGTTTTGCGGGTCATCATCAGCAAAGGCGTTGTTCCACATCGCCGGCCAAAGGAAATTGGCTTTGAGCCGCAGCAACAGCTCAAACACCTGCTGATAAAACTTGTGGTTGTAACCGCCGTATTTTTGCATCACCCAGTTGGTTAATGCCGGGTATTCGTCGTTGAGGAAAATACCGCGGTATTTGACTTTGGGCGCGTCGACTTTAAGCGCGCCAGCTTTGATATAAAGCACCTTGCTGGTTTTTACCGGCACATCGGCCCACCAGACCCAGGGCGACACGCCGATTTGTTCCGCCAGGTCGTAGACACCATAAATCGCCCCACGTTTGTCGCTGCCAGCGATCACCAGCGCCCGGCGAATGCCTGGCAGCGGCGCGTCGACCAGACTGATTTGAAAGGCTTCCCAGCGGCCCTGGATGGCACTGACATCCAGTTTGCCGCGCTGCACCAAATCTTTGACTAGCGCCGATTGGTTCAGGCTGCCGATGATCAGCGCCAGGTCTGACGCCGCATCTGCTGCTACGCTGTGCTGAACCGGCAACTGGCGGCCTGTCACTTTGCGGATATCTTGCTGCAAAGTGGCAACAGCGCGTTGCAAGCCCTTATGGTCCTGCCGGTCCAGCAGAATTTGCGCCTGATCCGTTTCGCCAACCAGCGCAAAATCTGCTGGACCCGGTGCTTGCGTCAGGACATAAGGTGCTGCCTCTGGTTCCGCGGCAGACGCCACACTACCGCAGAACCAGAAGCATATCGCCGCCCAAAGCCTTAACCGCATCAGGGTTGAACCGTCGCTGTAACAGTCGTCTGCACCGCCGGTTCCAGCCGGCTGTGCATACCAAGCATGGTACCAACAAAACCTTTGGCGACCTGCGTACTGAGGATTTTGCCGTCAAACACCGCACCTTGTGGGCCTGTTACAGGCTGCCAGTCGGTTTTAGCAGGCTCTTCACCGCCGGGAACTCCACCCACGCCACCAAGCGCATAAAAGAACCGCACTTCACCTTTATCACCGGTAATTTTCAGCTGGATTTGCTTGGGCTCTGTCCCCGGCAGCAGCTGACTCAGCAGTTGCTGTGGCGCACTACCGGCGGCTTGTTCGAGGAATATCTCGGTACCGTCAGCATGGCGGCGCACGCCGAGATAATAGTGATATTGCTCGTTCTGAAAGGCGGCGATCCCCGCTGAACTGCCGGCTGCTGGCAGCTGCAGCGCGGTGCTGGCGTCATAATGCAGATGCTGCTGCCGGCGTGCGACAAAAGCCGGTTGCTCCATGGTCGCCAGCGTCGCAGCTGGTTTTAAGATTAACTGCTGGCCATCCAGCTGTAATTTAGCTTTGTTGTGTTCCCGCAGCTGGTACCAGTGTTTGCTGAGCGTCGTCGTGGTGAAGTCATCGCGCCAGCTGAAATTGCCGGTCAGCGGATCTACAACTTTTGGCATTTTACCGGCGAGGCTGGCCGGCAGCGCCGGCCGCATCGGGATCACTTCGCCCTGTGGCAGAATCATCGGCCAGCCGTCCTGCCAGCTGACCGGTAATAAAAAGGTCTCGCGGCCGGCATTAAAATACTGCTCATCATAAGCGCGCGTCGCCAGAAACACCGCCCACCAGCTGCCGTCCGCCAGCTGGACAAAATCAGCGTGGCCAGCGGTGGTCACCGGATCTGGCCGCTGCGGCGCCAAATCACGCTGCGTCAGAATTGGGTTTTTCTCCCAGGGCACAAAAGGCTCGTTCAGGCTTTTGCTGCGAAACACCACTTCAGAATGCTGGTCGGCGGTACCGCCTTCGGCACAAATCAGATAGTACCAACCGTTGTGTTTAATCAGGTGCGGCGCTTCAATCCAGATTGGTTTTTTCGCCAAATCGACGCCGCCATTAACCAGCAGTTTTTTCGAATCTTTCAGCACCGCTTTTTGCACCGGGTCGTATTGCCACATCCAGATAGCACGATGGCCTTCGTACAGCGCTTCACCCGGCGCTTCGGCATTGTGGGTGATATAGATTTTGCCGTCATCGTCAAAAAAGATATCTGGATCTATGCCCGGCACTTCCGGCAACCAAATCGGATCCGACCAGGGACCGGCCGGATCTGTTGCGGTCATAATAAAATTGCCGCCTTTGGTGGTTTGCGTCGCGACTGTGGTGTTAATCAGATAAAACATGCCGTCGTGATAACGGATCGTCGGCGCGTAAATGCCCTGCGAGATTTGCTGGCCGCGCATATCAAACTGCGAATCGCGCTCCAGCGCATGGCCAATCAGCTGCCAGTTCACCAAATCTTTACTGTGCAAAATCGGCAGACCTGGCGTCATGACAAAAGACGACACCGCCATATAAAAATCTTCAGAGCCATCGGCATTGGTTCTTTTGGTGATGGTCGGGTCCGGGAAATAACCGGCCAAAACCGGATTCTGGTAAGTGCCGGCGCTGACAGGCGCAGCGAACTGCGGGTCACGGCCTTCGTAACTAAACCAGTCAAAAGCAGCAGCCGCGGGTGCGGCTTGGACTACAGGCGTGGCCGTCGCGGCTGCCGGGGCGGCCACTTGGGCGTCCTGGCAGGCTGTCATACTGAGCGCGACCAGCACGGCCGCAGTTGTTTTTAAAGTGAAATTCATCAGTGTCTCTCCATTTTTCCTGATGAATTAGAAGGAAAAAACCGCCAGACGGCAATGCTGGGGCTGTTATGAAAACACATCAGCGCTGTGCGATTTTTGGCCGGGTGCAACGCTAATCAAAATCGTACGGTGGCGCTGCGCTTACCGTACCTACGATCTTGTTGTCTACGTAGGTACGGCAAACGAAGTGTCGCCGTACGAATGATACATTCGAAGCAACCATCAACACGGTAAGCGAAGTGCGCTGGCCGCCACGTGGCGTACACAAGTGACCACCAACAGGCCGTTCGGACAGCTACACTTCAATTTGGAACACAGCTAACGGAGGCAATGGAATGCCAAACTATCGTCGTGCCCAAATTACAGGCGCCTGTTGGTTTTTTACCGTCAACCTGCAGCACCGCCAACAATACTTGCTGACTGAACAGATTGATTTGTTGAAATCTTCTATTAGAAATGTCCACCAACGAAAACCCTTTCTGATTAACGCGTGGGTCGTGTTACCGGACCATATGCATTGCATCTGGACCTTACCTGCTGGCGACAGTGACTTTGCCGGGCGTTGGCGGGATATCAAAAAAACATTTTCACGGGCAATACCAGCAGGCGAATACCGTGCTCCAAGCCGGGAGTTAAGACATGAACGTGGGATCTGGCAACGGCATTATTGGGAACATTTAATTCGTGATGCCAGTGATTACCAGCACCATTTTGACTATGTGCACCGCAATCCGCTGAAACATGGTTGGGTGGCGCGGGTACAAGACTGGCCCTATTCCACCTTTCATCGTTATGTCGCGGCAGGTGTTTACAGTGCCGATTGGTGTGGCAATAGCACAGATGGCATTCAGGGTGATGCGTGATATACGTACGCCACGTGGTGGCCAGCGCGCTTCGCTTACCGTACCTACGGATTTTTTATATACGTAGGTACGGCAAGCGAAGCGCCGCCGTACAATGAATTAACCGGCACTAATCATTCACCGCCTGATCAACAAAAGCCTCACCGCGCGCCATGCGGTATTCTTTTGGTGTCTGGCCAAAGTGGCGTTTAAACACCGCGTACATATATTGCAGCGACGGATAACCGCATAAGTTGGCGATTTCAGTGGGGTTCACTTGCGTATCCAGCAGCATTTTGCAGGCGCGGGTCAGTTTCTGATTATGCAGTTCGGTATGGATGGAATGGCCGCGCTCGGTGCGAAACCGCTGTTCGAGGTTGGAGCGTGAGATCCCGACAAAATCTGTGACCTGCTCTACTTTGACGCCACGGCTGGCATTACGGCGGATGTAATGCATCGCCTGAATGACATAAGGGTCGCGCAGTGCTTTAAAGTCAGTGGACTGGCGCGACGCCACGCCGACCGGCGACACCAGAATACGCTTGCGGCCAACATCGATATTATTGAGCTGGGTATGCAGCAGTTTCGCCGCCTGATAGCCCATTTCAAAACAGCCTTGCGTCACCGAACTTAAGCTGATGCGGCTTAAATAACGGGCGATATCGTCATCGTCGATGCCGATAATGGCGATATTGTCCGGCACTATAATGCCAACGTGTTCACAAGCCTGCAGCAGATGGCGGGCGCGGGAATCGGTCACGGCGATAATGCCGATGGGCTTTGGCAGCGACTGGATCCAGTCGGTCAGCCGGTTCATCGCGTACTGCCAGGTCTCAGGCCTGGTGCAATGGCCGCTGTAAATCTGGCAGTCGTAACCATCTTTGGCGGTCAGTTTTTTGATGGCGTTTTCGCGCTCTACTGCCCAGCGATGGTTTTCATCAGCCGGCACACTGTAAAAAGCAAAACGGTCCAGCCCTTTGCGTTTTAAGTGCTCGTACGCCGCCTGCACCAGCGCAAAGTTGTCGGTGGCGACATAAGGCACCGGCGGGTAATCCTGCGTGTTGGCGTAAGAGCCACCAACACCCACCAGCGGTTTGTCTGTGCCTGCTAAGGCGCGCTGAATGTTCATGTCGTCAAAGTCAGCGATAATGCCATCGCCGCCCCACTCCTGGATATGCTCCAGCCGGCATAAAAAGTCTTCTTCGAGGTACACATCCCAGTCGACTTTCGACGACTGCAGATAATGTCCAATGCCTTCAATCACCTGTCGATCGTACACTTTGTTTGCGTTAAACAGCAGCGTAATACTGTGTTTTGCCTTGAACATAATTCCACCGTCTTTATCTTTTTTGGTTATCAGTAAAATCGTCTTATCCGCTCAGATAATAGACTGCACCATCGCCAGACTGGAAGACGAAAACAGAATTCAACAGCAAATTATGAATTTTCATAATTGCCGCAACCCGGCCAAACCCCAAGCATGAGCCCATCTTTTCCCGCCAACAAAAGTGATGTGACCCATGTATCTCGGCATCGATTTAGGTACCTCCGGCATTAAAGTGATTTTGCTGGATGCGAAAGACCGCACGCTTGAAAGAGTAAGTGAAAGTGTAATTGACAGTGCAAGCGCGCCGCTCTCCGTCAGCCGGCCACAGCCGCTCTGGTCAGAACAGGACCCGGCGCATTGGTGGTCAGCGCTACAGCAATGCCTCGACCAGTTAAGTGCGCGCCGCGATCTAAGCGCCGTCAAAGCCATTGGCCTCGCCGGTCAGATGCATGGCGCGACTTTGCTGGATGCGCAGCATCAGGTGCTGCGCCCAGCGATTTTATGGAATGACGGCCGAAGTTTTGCGCAGTGCCAGCAACTGACCGAGCGGGTACCTGAGCTTGCCGACATCACCGGCAATCTGGCGATGCCGGGTTTTACCGCGCCGAAATTACTCTGGCTGCGCGAACATGAACCGGACATTTTTGCCCGCGTCGCCATGGTATTGCTGCCAAAAGACTATTTGCGGTTTTGTTTAAGCGGCGATTTCGCCTCGGATCTGTCGGATTCGGCCGGTACTTTATGGCTGGATGTGGCCAAACGTGACTGGAGCGATGAACT
>CAMLNG010000173.1 GCA_946481195.1 uncultured Chromatiaceae bacterium | reverse complement strand
CTTCTTCCAGTGCAGCCTCGGCAAAAATATCACCGAGTTTGGACAACGCCTGCTTTCCGGTAAAGACCACAAAACGCCAGGGACGCAGGCCGCCATGGTCCGGCACCCGTAATGCCGCTTGTTTAATCAGCTGTAAAGATTCGCCTTGTGGCGCCGGCTCGGTGAGCCGGGAAGAGGAATAGCGGGTAGTTAATAAGGTAATGGCATCCATAAATAAACCCTTAAGAAAGTCCCGCTAAGGCTAGCAAACTTCAGCTTGAAACGACAACATCATTTGCCCCGGCTGCAGCTGAATGCGTTATTTTCAAGCTAAACCTTTTATTTTTCAGCGCATTAAACCATTAAAATGCTTTGGTAAAATTGCAGATAAGCACCAGCCGCCTGCTGCCAGTCAAATATCTGCGCCATGCCACGTTGTTGCACACTGCGATATTTGCGTTTGTTCTGATATAGGGCAAGGGCTTGCTGCATTGCATCAAACAGCGCGTCAACGCTAGGTTCTTCGAATACGATGCCGGTTGCACCACGGACTGGTAACCCCACCACCGTGTCTTTTAAACCACCGGTCGCACGCACGAGCGGCACGGTGCCATAGCGCAGGCTGTAAATCTGATTCAGGCCACAAGGTTCAAACAGGCTTGGCATCAGGAAAAAATCACCGGCGGCCTCTACCTGATGCGACAGCGGTTCATCAAAACCTTCCAGTAACCGAAACTGTTGGGGAAACTGCTGCTCAAGCTGGCGTAGCGGCTGAATAAATTGCTGTTCGCCAGTTCCCATCACCACCACTTGTACTGCAGTGCTGGCTAAAAAACGCTGTAACGCCGGGATCAATAAGCTAAAGCCTTTTTGGCCTGTAACCCGGCTGACACTAACAAACAATGGCTCTTTGCTTTCTGCAAGCTGGGTCTGGCGTCTGAGCTCAGCCTTACATTGCTGCTTCCCGCTCAGATCAGTGGCATCGTAACGCGCCACTAAGCTGAAATCCGTCGCCGGGTCCCAGCGGCTATAGTCGCAGCCATTTAAAATGCCACGAAATTGCTGCTGCTTTTGCTGATACCAGGCAGATAAACCGTTCGCAGCAGGTTCAGATAGCAATTCGTCACGATAGCCGGGACTCACTGTATTGACTGCATCGGCCTGCCATAATCCAAGCGCCAGCAAGGTGGTGGGCAAATCAGCCGGCAGCTGCCAGTGTGCAAGGCCGAGTAAAGCCAGTTCGTGACGGCCAAATCCTTGTTGATAAGCAGCATTATGTATGGTCAGCACAAACTTGCTATTGCACAGCGCACCTTGGCGCATTTCTTTGAGGTAACAACTGGCTAGTGCACTTTGCCAGTCATGGCCATGCACGATATCAACAGGTTCTGCTTGCTGCGCCAGATATTCCAGCGCTGCTTTGCAGAACACGGCAAAACGTTCGAGGTTGTCCGGATATGGCTGTTCGCCATCATCATAAGGCCGCGGCCGCTGAAAAAACTGGTGGTGTTCAATCAGCGCCACCGGAATATCATCGACCACTGTGTGCCGGACTGCACAGCCATAAGTCTGAGTTCCAAGATTAAAGTACAGCGACTGCCACTCAGGTGTGCAACCGACGCCATACAAAGCGCCATACCTCGGCATCACTATCTGTACAGAATGTCCGGCCTGCTGCAAAGCTTTGGCCAGACCACGGGTTGCGTCGGCCAAACCACCGGTTTTCAGCAACCCTTCAAATTCACTACAGATAAACGCCAAGCGCATGCCAACTCCTTAATCAAACCCGACCATAGCCCCTTTTGGGATCACCACAACACCATCCGGCGAGACATGGAAGCGCTGTCTGTCCAAAACCGGATCTTCGCCTATGACAGTGCCCGGCGCAATCTTCACGTCTTTGTCGATAATAGCGCGGCGAATACGGCAACCGCGGCCAATATCGTTATTCCCCATCAGCACACTCTTCTCGACATAGGCATGGCTGTGTACGTGCACGTTGTAACCGAGAATGGAGTGATAGACGATAGCGCCGCTGACAATGCAGCCTGCTGCAACCATGGAGCTGATCGCCTGCCCGGTGCGGTTTGCTTCATCATGCACAAATTTGGCCGGCGGGACCGGTGGTGTATAACTGCGCATCGGCCAGTATTTGTTGTACAGGTCAATCGGCGGTACCACAGAAATCAAATCCATATTAGCTTCATAATAAGAATCTATAGTGCCGACGTCGCGCCAATAACCGCGGACTTCTTCCTTCTCACCACGGATGCGGTTACTGGAGAAATCGTAAACGTAGACATCGCCACCCGGAAACAACTTCGGAATGATGTTGTGGCCAAAATCATGCTTAGAGTCGGCCTGCGCCGCGTCTTCTTCCAGCACTTCAACCAGGGTTTTGGCTTCAAAGATATAGTTGCCCATGGATGCCAGTACATAGTCAGGCCGGCCAGGAATGGTCTTAGGGTTGGACTTAGGTTTTTCTTCAAAGCCGATCATCCGACCATCAGCATCGACTTCAATCACGCCAAATTCATGCGCATTGGCAATAGGCACCGGGATAGCTGCCACTGTCAGTTTGGCATTGTGCTGCCGATGGAATTCCAGCATCTGACGCACATCCATTTTGTAAATGTGGTCGCCGCCAAACACACAGACATGCTCAGGGTCTAAACCTGAGATTAAATGCAAATTCTGATATACCGCATCGGCTGTCCCCAGATACCAGTGTTTACCGGTTTGCATTTGCGCCGGAATGGGGTCGATGAACCGGCTGGTTAAACCGGTCACCCGCCAGGCACGGCTTAAATGTTTCATCAGGGAGTGCGATTTAAATTGGGTAATGACAAAAATCTGCAGCAAATCTGAATTAACGAAATTGTTCAGCACAAAATCAATAATCCGGTAATTGCCACCAAAAGGTACTGCGGGTTTGGCACGGATACCGGTTAGCGGCGCTAAACGCGTCCCCTCACCACCGGCCAGAATCATCGTTAACACACCTGACATATCAGACTCCCTGTAGATTTCGACAAACTGCGCTTGCTCATACGATTTGAACTAAGCAAGGCCAATACCATGATTGGCAGTTACGCCGATAAATCCCGCTGTGCTCGGGATATACCACTGCGGCGTCCGGACCAATTTATGGCGGTCCGATGGCAACAGTATGACAACTTGCGTTATTTTGGTGCAAAGTCTGCAGCTTGCACCAATTTGGCGTGTTGCATCCGTATGACAGCTACTAAACGTGGGAATCTGCTTTGGAGCAAGTGAAATCTGAAAAAATTGTTTTCAGGGCAGGTAACAACAAGCACGAGAGCTTCGGCCTGTTGCTACCTGATGCCCGTAAGACAGGGTCTAAACAACGTTAAATACGGGCGGCGAGTTCAGCACCCTGGCGGATCGCCCGCTTAGCGTCAAGTTCAGCGGCGACAGAAGCCCCGCCAATCAGATGGCTCTTCACGCCAAGACCGGTTAATTCATCATGCAGGCTACGCAGACTTTCCTGACCGGCACAAACGACCACATGGTCAACGTCCAGACAACGTTGCTGGCCATCCACTTCAATCCACAGGCCCTCATCGTCAACCCGCAGGTATTGCACGCCGGCTAACATGTCGACACCTTTTTTCTTCAGCGAGCTGCGGTGGATCCAGCCAGTGGTTTTGCCAAGGCCGGCCCCCACTTTGCTGGTTTTACGCTGCAACAGATAGATTTTACGTGGTGATGTCGGACTAATCTCCGCTGGCAACAAAGCACCGCGCTGTGAGAAAGATTTATCGATGCCCCAGTCCTGTAACCAAAGATCAGGCTGCAACGTCAGTGAATGCGGTTCCGTGAGATATTCCGCGACGTCAAAGCCAATGCCACCGGCGCCGATGACGGCGACTTTTTCGCCAACTGGTTGATGGTCCCGCAATACATCGAGGTAACTCAGGACTTTCGGATGATCAGCACCCGGCAGCTGCAGTGCACGCGGCACTATGCCACTGGCAATGACGATTTCATCAAAACCGGCTGATTTCAGGCTTTCAGCAGTCTGCAGACTGTTAAGCTCCAGTCGGACTGCATGACGCTTCAGCATTTGTGCAAAATACCGCAGCGTTTCATGGAACTCTTCTTTACCCGGCACTTGTTTAGCGTAATTAAACTGGCCACCAATTTTGTCGTCCTTATCGAACAACGTCACCTGATGGCCGCGTTGTGAGGCATAGACAGAAAAAGCCAGCCCCGCCGGCCCTGCGCCGACCACAGCAATTTTCTTCGGCGTGGCAGCTGCACTAAAATTGAGCTCAGTTTCATAACAAGCCCTGGGGTTTACCAGGCAAGTCGCACGTTTCTTCTGGAAAATATGGTCCAGACAGGCCTGATTACAGGCAATACAGGTGTTAATTAGCTCAGGTGTCCCGGCGGCGGCTTTATTGACAAATTCCGGATCGGCCAGAAATGGCCTCGCCATACAAATCAGGTCAGCTTCGCCTTTAGCGAGGATGTCTTCACCGACATCCGGTGTGTTAATCCGGTTGGTGGCGACCACCGGGATGCCGACCTGCTGCTTGATTTGTGCTGTGATCCAACGAAAAGCCGCACGCGGCACCATAGTGCCAATGGTCGGAACCCGGGCTTCATGCCAGCCGATACCGGTATTGATTAAGGTGGCGCCGGCGTCCTGCACCGCTTTCGCCAATTCAACTACCTCTTCATAGCTGTTGCCGTCTTCGACCAAATCCAGCATCGATAACCGATAGATAATGATGAAGTCCTGACCGCATTTAGCGCGCACTGCGCGGATAGTTTCCAGCGCCAGACGGCAGCGGTTCGTAAAACTGCCACCCCATTCGTCCTGCCGCTGGTTAGTACGCTGACAAATAAACTGATTAATCAGATAACCCTCAGAGCCCATAATTTCAACGCCGTCATAGCCGGCTTTTTTCGCAAGGGCTGCGGAATGAGCAAAATCTTTGATAGTGCTGCGCACCTGACGGCTGGACATCTCCGACGGCTTAAATGGCGTGATTGGTGACTGAATAGCGCTCGGCGCCTGGTTCAGCGGATGGTAACCGTATCGACCTGCATGCAACAACTGCAGACAAATCTTGGCACCAAAAGGATGCACGGCATCAGTCAACAACCGGTGTTTACCGGTTTGCCAGAACCAGCTGAGCTGGCTACCAAAAGGCACCAGTGAGCCGCGCAGATTCGGACTGATACCGCCGGTGATAATGAGGCCAACGCCGCCTTTGGCGCGCTCGGCATAAAAAGCTGCTAACTTGGTAAAGCCGTCTTTTTCTTCTTCGAGGCCAGTATGCATACTGCCCATGATCACCCGGTTTTTCAGTTGGGTGAATCCCAAATCTAATGTTGCTAATAAATGTGGATAAGACACTGCGGCCTCTCTGGTCATACCTGTTGATGATGCCGAATGTAACTGCTTTTTCTGATACTGACAAGCTGCTAAGCCTGTGTCACCCGTTTTGTTGACACACATTTACTTACAAATTGCCGTCGAACCCCGCCCATGAATTGGGTATCTTAGCGATAAGTGTAACTGTCTCGAAGGTTAGTTGAATGTCTGAACAAAAACCTGGTTTTATCCGTCGTTTGCTGCAATCTGTGTGGCATGGGTTCCGGTTTATCCGCAATTTTGTATTAAATTTTGTCTTTGCTGTGTTATTCATCGGTTTTATCGCAGTTATCTTCAGCGAAGAGGAAGAGGTAAAGGTTGAATCTGCTTCTGCACTGGTGCTGAATCTGAAAGGCGATCTCGTTGAGGAAAAGCGCTGGGTTGACCCGGTAGAAAAAGCTATCAGTGAATCGACCGGATCAGAGGAAGAACAACCTGAAGTACTGGTGCGTGACTTGGTCAAAGTCATCGATGAAGCCAGCAAAGATGAACGCATTAAAGTTATGGTGCTGACTCTGTCCGATCTCGGCAGCGGTTCGCTCGATAAATTGCAGACGGTCGGTGCAGCGCTTGAACGTTTTAAAGCTGCCGGCAAAAAGATCTTTGCCACTGGTGCTTATTACAGTCAAAACCAGTATTTCCTCGCCAGTTACGCCGACAGCATTAACTTAAATCCAATGGGTGCTGTGATCCTTGAAGGTTATGGCTCTTACCCGATGTTTTACAAAGCAGCGCTGGAAAAACTTCAAATCTCGACGCATGTATTCAAAGTCGGTACCTACAAGTCTGCGGTAGAACCTTTTACCCGCAACGATATGTCACCGGAAGCCAAAGAAGCCAATAGCGCCTGGCTGCAGGAACTCTGGCAGAATTACAAGCAGCAGGTCGCTGAGCGCCGCGGTTTTGCACCGGACAATTTTGATGAAACTTTTGCCCGGCTCTATGAGCGCATCAATGCTGCGAACGGCGATATGACCCAATACGCGCTGGATGCCAAGTTAGTCGACAGCATCAAAACCCGTGAGGAATTCCGCCAGGATGTTATTGCGCTGGTCGGTGAGGATAAAGAACATCACACCTTTAACCAGATTAATTATGACGACTATGCCAGCCTGGTGATCCCGCCTTTCCCGGTGAAAAACCCGATGACCGATAAAGTCGGTTTGATCATCGCCCGTGGCACTATCGTCGATGGCAATGTCAAAGCCGGTATGATCGGTGGCGAGAGCACCGCGAAGTTACTGCGAAACGCCCGCTACGACGACAAAATCAAAGCTGTGGTGTTACGGATTGACAGCGGTGGCGGCAGTGCTTTTGCTTCTGAACAAATCGCTCAGGAGATCAGACTGTTAAAAGCAGCTGGTAAACCGGTGATTGCATCAATGGGTGCTGTAGCTGCGTCAGGCGGTTATTGGATCGCAGCACCTGCCGATCAGATTTTTGCCGCACCAACGACTATCACCGGCTCTATTGGTATTTTTGCCCTGTTCCATACAGCGGAGAATGCCATGTCAACATTAGGTCTGAACGTTGATGGCGTCGGAACGACAGAACTGGCTGGGTTCTCATCAGGTTTGCCATTGTTTAAAGGTTTGTCTGGCGATGCAGAAAAACTGTTGCAGCGCAGTATTGAAAATGGCTACGACGAATTTATCACCCACGTCAGTACCACCCGCAATATCGAAAAAGCACAAGTGGATAAAATCGGTCAGGGCCGCGTCTGGACTGGTCAGAAAGCCTTAGAGTTGGGCCTGGTAGACAAACTGGGCACACTGGAAGATGCCATCGCTGCTGCTGCGGAAAAAGCCAGCCTGAAACAATTTGACGTGCAGGTCGTCGAACAAGAACTCACCGAGCAGGAAAAACTGCTGGCACAGCTGTTTGGCAGTGCCAAAGCCTTTGGTTTATTACCAGAGCAATCTGTTAGTCAAACACCAGTGCAAAAGCTGATGAGACAGCTGAATCAGGAACTGTCGGTGTTAAGTCAGTTCAACGACCCGAATGGCCTGTACTCAGTCTGCTTTGCCTGCCAGGTACAATA
>CAMLNG010000172.1 GCA_946481195.1 uncultured Chromatiaceae bacterium | reverse complement strand
CACTTTACTGCACTGAACAGCAGTAAAACATCAACCAGCCAAGTGCTGGTTTTTTTGTGCCTGCGATTTGTTGGATACACTCTGGCCGTCTGAAGACGGCTGTTCAGTCGGTTGCTGTCCATTAAGAGCATGGCCGGCCTGTCACGCCGGGGGTGGGTTGGACGTCACACGTTCGAGTCCCGTCCGCTCCGCCACTTTACTGCACTGAACAGCAGTAAAACATCAACCAGCCAAGTGCTGGTTTTTTGTGCCTGTGATTCTTATTCAGCAAAAAAGCTCCCCACAATCCTGTGATTGTGGGAGGCATTTGTAATGTTGCCAGTGGAATTACAAATCGGTGTGCGGACCAAAGACTTCATAGTGAATTTGTGAAGCAGACACGCCGATGTGCAGCAACTGACTTTTCGCAAACTGCATAAATGCAGCCGGTCCACACAGATAAAACTGACCTTGTTGGCGCGGCAGTTGATCTTTCAGCGCGACGAGGTCCATCAATCCCGCACTGACCTGACCGGTCTGCGAATCTGCCATCGTCACCTGCTGATACCAATAATGCAGCTGCAGATTGTCCTGCTGCTGTGCAAGCATTCGCAGCCGGTCGGCGAATGAATGCTGGGCGCGGTTTTCACAGGCATGCAGGAACCAGGTTGGCGTATTGCGGCCAGAGGCAGCAATAGTTTCCAGCATGGACAACATGGGAGTCAGACCAACACCGGCAGAGATTAACACTGTTGGCGCAGGCGCGGGCTGCAGATAAAAATCGCCGGCTGGCGGCAATAATTCCAGCACGTCACCGACCTGAACTTCGTCATGCAGATAGTTCGACACCAGACCGGGCTGCGGCAGCGTTTCGCGTTTGACGCTGATGCGGTACGTCTGGCCATTGGCTTTGTCGGACAATGAATACTGACGGATTTCGATATGCTCTGCCGCAGCCGGTTTCACTTTGACGCCGAGATACTGGCCAGGCAGATAATCCAGCACGGGTTGTCCGTCCTGAGGCGCGAATACAAAGCTGCAGACCAGCTCCGATTCCATGGTTTTACTGATAACTTTAAAGGGTCTTGGGCCATACCAACCTCCGGTAGCAATGCGTTTTTCACTGTAAAGTTGCTGTTCGCGGCCGATCAGAATATTGGCCAGCAGGGCATAAGCTGCGGTCCAGGCGTCCGTGACTTCAGCGGTAAAAGCGTCCGGCGCCAGTTCTTGCAGCGTTGCCAGCAGATGATGACCGACAATGTCGTAGTGTTCTGGCTGAATAAACAAACTGGTATGTTTATTGGCCACCCGTTCTACCACTTCGCGCAGCATCGCAAGATCATCGATATAGCGGGCATAAGCGGCAACAGCACTGAACAGGGCAAACTGCTGGCGGCCACTGCGTTGATTACTTTGGTTAAAGATGTCCAGCAGCTCCGGATGGGCATTCAACATTCGATTGTAAAAATATTCAGTCACGGCGACGCCAGCATTTTCCAGCAGTGGCACTGTGCTTTTGACCAGACGGATTTGTACTTCAGTTAACATAACTACCTCATAGCGTTGAAGATCAGCCCGGCCGGCCATCCAGCCGGGGTGAAGTCAGGATGGGCCAATAGACCCGGGTGAAAATGGCAAAAGCGCCTAACCACAAGCCGGCGCTGCTGTACCAGCTCAGTTGTGGGTGTGGCAACAGCCCGGCACTGGCGCGCACCAGTCCACTGACGAACACAGCGGCAAATGCCAGCGCCAACAGTCGGTTGACCTGTAACGGCCGGCCGGTATGACCCAATGCAACCCGCGCCATCATGGCCAGCATCATGCCGGCCATGGCGCTGATCGCTACCAGATGCAGCGCATCTTTGAACAAGGCAGGGCGGGGCAAGGTCGATGGGGCTGTTAATAACGCAATGGCCATCAGTGCCAAACCCACAGCCAAAGCCAGATTGGCAACATGCAAAGACCACAATAATGGTTGTGTCAGCAGCTTCGGCGTAAACCAATGGCTCAGGCGTAGCAGATGCAGCAGCGCAATCAGCAGCATCAGCCAGCCGGGATTCAGTAATGACCACCAGACACTGACGATAAATCCCAGTGTGCCGGCCACTGCGCTTAGCAAGAGCAGCAAGTCGAGCCGTGGCGTCTTTGGCTCCGGTGTGTTGGTTGCCCTGGCGGTAAAAAACGGGATCACCCGGCCGCCTAACACGCCCATCAGCACCCCAAACAGCAAGATCATGCTATGGCCCAGATGCAAAGCCTGCAGGTAGTGACCCGCGGCACTTTGTTGTAAAAACAGCAGGTTAAGGAGTGCCATACCAGTGAACATCAGCACAAACTGATAGTTGCGCTGACTGCGGGCGCGCCAGAGCTGACGGCAAAGCGCGCCAAGACTCAGCAGCCACCAGCTGCCTTGTACCAGTGTCAGGAGCAACAAGCTGTATCCGGTGTCAGCCAGAGGATCGGTGAAAGCCAGCACTCTGGCGAGCAGCCACAGCAGACTCCAGCCCAATAAACCACGCCGATTCAGCGCCGGGATTTGCGTCCAGTTTTGCGCTGCCGTGAGTAAAAAGCCGACTGCCACTAAGGCACCAAAGCCAAACAGCATTTCATGGACATGCCACAAAGTGCCTTGAAGGGCTGCGGCACTTTGAATCAAGCCGGTGAGTTGTGCCAGCCAGATGCAGATAGCGAGCACAGCCCAGAACCCCGCCAGCAGAAAGGCAGGTCGGAATGGCATAGCGAAAAAAGGCCATGGCTGAGCTGAGGCTTGCAAATTATCGGGGCGTAGCATCTCAGCACACTTCCCGCTCTAGGCCATATAAGGCAATACAACGACTGACATAGCAGATTTTAATCAGCGTGGCACTGGCGATCAGCAACACATGCCCGACGACAATTTGCGGTAATGAAAATAAGTGTTCAAACGGGTAGCAAATCAACACCGTTGCACTAAACAGGCAAAACGACAACAACAGACCCCAATTCGCGGCACGCAATAACGACAGGTAAACTGGTTGATGGGCTAAGCTTGATTTCAGCAACATAAACACCTCAGAACTGGTTGATACTGTCTGAGCTATTACAGTTAATGTGCCAATATTTATTTGTGTATTAAATCAATTGATTACGTATTTTTCCTGTTGTTTTGTTGTCATTATGACATTGTTTATATGTTGTCAATAAGACTCTTATGTGTCATTTTGTATGAATGAAACCCTATGAGTAGCCTGATGAACTCAGATAACCATCTGTTACTGGAAGTGGCGTTAGATCTGGCCAACAGTATCAATACCGAAGACAGGTTTGACCGGCTGCTGAACTCTATCCGCAAAGCGATCCGCTGTGATGCGGTGGCCTTGCTGCGCTTGCAGCAGCAGACGCTGATCCCGCTGGCAACTCAGGGACTGACTCCTGACACACTTGGCCGGCGGTTTTTACTCAGCGAGCATCCGCGCTTGGCGGCGCTGTGTCAGGCCGATGGTGTGTATCGGTTTCCTGCGGATTGCCAATTACCGGACCCTTATGACGGTTTATTGCTGGCGCACAGTGGTGAGCTCCCTGTGCATTCTTGTATGGGATTGCCATTGTATTCGGACGGTCAACTGATGGGGCTGGTTACTATCGACAGTCTGCAGGCCGAAGCATTTCAAAGCATCAGTGACCGTACCTTGACGCTGATTGCCGCCTTATCTGCCGCCACATTAAAAACCGCACTGGAGCTGGCCAAACTGTCTTTACACGCCCATCAGGCACAACAACTGGTGGAAGAACTGACACAGGAAGCTTTGCAAAAAGATGGCGGCGAATTGATTGGCCAAAGTCCGGCGATGCAAGCATTGAACAATGACATCAGACTGGTCGCCGGTTCCGACTACACAGTGTTAATTCAGGGCGAAAGTGGCGTGGGCAAAGAGCTGGTCGCGCGTACTGTGCACAAAATGTCGGGCCGCCGCCGCGGGCCGTTGGTGCATCTGAACTGTGCAGCGTTGCCGGAAACGCTGGCGGATGCGGAGTTATTCGGGCATGCCCGTGGTGCTTTTACCGGTGCTGAGTGCGAAAGACCCGGCAAGTTTTTACTGGCTGACGGTGGCACCATTTTTCTCGACGAGATTGGTGAGCTGCCGCTGAGCATCCAGAGCAAACTGCTGCGGGTCCTGCAAAGCGGCGAGATCCAGCCGGTTGGCAAAGATCAGGTACAGCAGGTCAATGTGCGGATCATCGCCGCAACTAACCGTGACCTGCAGCAGGAAGTTGCACAAGGCCGATTTCGCGCCGATCTGTATCACCGGCTGTCCGTGTATCCGCTGACGGTGCCACCGCTGCGCCAGCGTCCGGAAGATATCCTGTTACTGGCCGGTTATTTTATCGAGCAGACCCGGCGCAAATTAGGCGTGCGCCAGCTTAAATTGAGTCCGGCTGCAGCGCAGGCGCTGCAATCTGCCGCCTGGCCCGGCAACGTGCGGGAACTGGAGCATGTGGTCAGCAGGGCGGCGTTAAAAGCTTCAGGGCGGGACGGGCGTCATGGCATCCTGACGATGCAGGCCAGCGATTTAGCGTTGACAGCTGCTGCAGCGGCGCAGGCTTCGCCGGTGGAAAAAAGCATGCCGTTGCCATCTGCGGATTTAAAAACGGCGACTGAAGTATTCCAGCGCCAGTTAATCCAACAGACACTGGCACAAACCAACTGTAATTGGGCGGAGGCAGCACGCCGTCTGCAACTGGATCGGGCCAATTTGCAACGGCTGGCAAAACGTCTGGGGATGAAGGTGGGGCGCATCATCCAGACGGAGCCTGGCGCAGCAGCGCCGGAATAAATTCCTTGTCTGAAGTCAGTATATCTGACAGAAAACTTTGCTATGTTTAGCAACAAGTTATATATCATTAATCTGGCCAGTTCAGTACCAGCACCATAGCCGCGCGGAGGGCTCATGAGCAGTTTATTATCCAGTGTCGATCAAAGAACCAATATGGTCGGGAAGAACCGGCTGGAATTATTGTTATTCCGGCTCAATTCGGCGCAGTTATTCGGTATTAATGTATTTAAAGTCCGGGAAGTGCTGATTTGTCCGGAATTGTCAGCCTTGCCAGGGGCGCACTCGCATGTGCGGGGCATTGCGCATTTGCGCGGGGAGCCGGTGACGGTTATTGATTTGAGTCAGGCCACCGGCGGCAAACCTATCACAGATTTATCTACCGCTTATATTCTGGTGACTGAATACAACCGCAATACCCAGGGTTTTTTAGTCGCAGGTGTCGACCGCATTGTCAGCAGCAGCTGGGAGCAAATTCATCCGGCGCCTCAAGGCGCAGGCAAAGCGCATTATGTAACGGCCGTGACTGAAGTTGACAAAAAGCTGGTGCAAATTCTTGATGTTGAGAAGGTCTTTAATGAAATCTCGCCAGCCGATGAAACGGTCAGTGAGTCGGTGAAAGAAAAATCCAAAGATGTTGATTTTAAAAACCTGGTGGTGCTGGTCGCCGACGACTCGGCGGTGGCACGTAATCAGGTGAAACGGGCATTGTCAGCGATTGGTGTAGAAATTCAGACGGTCAATGACGGCCGCTCCGCGCTGAATTGGCTGAAAAATCTGGCCGATGAAATTGGCGGTGATATTTCCCACAAAATGCCACTGTTGATTTCGGATATCGAAATGCCGGAAATGGATGGTTATACCTTAACGGCAGAAGTGAAAGCCGACGAGCGCCTGCGTAATATCCATATCGTCCTGCACTCGAGTTTAAGTGGCGTGTTTAATCAGGCGATGATTGAAAAAGTCGGTGCGGATCAGTTTATCGCCAAGTTCCACCCGGATGAGCTGGTGTCGGCGGTGCAAAAATGGATGTCAAACCGGGCATCTTAAGCCTGATTGGCATTTTAATGAAAAAAACAGCGCCTGATGGCGCTGTTTTTACTTTGGCAGCGGCTTAAATAAACAAGCTATCCCGCTGCACTTTTACTGGTAAAGTTCCATCACTGTAACGCCAGATCCCCCGGCTCATCACGGCCCGCACTGTCAGCGAGGTTTTATCCAGCAGCACTAAGTCGGCGTCTTTACCAGCCGCAATTTCGCCTTTGTGCGGCAATTTCAGCACCCTGGCCGGATTTACCGTTGCGACACTGAGGGCCACCGACACAGGGACACCCAGCCTGATCGCAGCCACCACTTCTTCCAGCAAACTGCCGATGCGACCGATGCCTAAACCGATAAATTGCTGTTTATCGTCAAACAATGGCAAAGAGGCATTGGCATCGGACGAAAACGTAATGCGACTGCAATCGAGCCCCAGCTGCCAGGCCTGATGCAGCGCCTTGGCGCACTGCACCTCGCCACTGGCCAGTTCCTGCGGCGTGGTGCTGGTCGTGAAATCAATCCAGCCGCCGGCTTGCAGAAATGCAAAGCCTTGCTCTACCAACTGTTGATTGCGGTTCATATGGGTCGGATAAAACTGGGTCAGCGGTATATCGCTGCTGGCCGCAACATCCAGCAGCAATGAAACACCTGCCGCAGCCGGCCCGACATGGACACTGACGATGCCGGCTTTGCCGGATAACATACCGCCAACCCGGGCCTCCGCCGCCAGTTTCTTCAGCTCGTCTGGCGTCGGCTGAGAGCTGCGGTGGTCAGCAATGGCGACTTCTCCCACGCCGATAAATTTATCAATCAGCAACAAATCCTCACTGATGCTGGGGAACAGCGTGCGCACCGGAATTTGATAAGAACCGGTGTGGCAATAACAATTCAGGCCTTCTTCGGTTAGCGCATGGGCTTTTGCCAGCAAGTTGGTTAGCGTCCGGGTAATGCTATCGGTACCGAGCACACCGACCAGGGTGGTAACACCACTGGCAAAAGCATCATCGGCGTTTAATTCCGGCGTGCGGGTGCGAAAACCGCCTTCACCGCCGCCGCCAATAATATGCGCCAGCGAATCGACGAAACCTGGCACCAGATAACAGCCGGCGGCATTAATGTGTTGTACCGCATCGCCCTGAATATTGATGGCGCCGTCCACCGCATTGATGCGCTGGCCCGCGACCAGCACCTGTTGCCGGCCCTGAGCTTCGGGGCTGAAAACTTCTGCATTTTCTATCAGCGTGATCATAAATACCTTCTGTTAAAATCCTGTCCAGATGGCAATTGCCATCGCGCTGATACTCATCAGTGTCAGCAATAACCATAACGACCACATCGCTTTAAGCCAGCGGCTGAATTCAACGCCGGCAATGGCCAGCGTGCCCATCAGCGCAGGGGAGGTCGGATAAAATAAATGCGCCAGGCCATCACCGAGTTGAAAGGCCAGCACCGCCGTTTGCCGCGACACGCCGACCAAATCCGATAACGGTGCCATCAGTGGCATCGTCAGTGCCGCCTGGCCTGAACCTGAAGTGACCAGAAAATTAAACGCACTCTGAAATATCAGCATGCCTTGCGCCGCGACCATCGAGCTGTGGCCGTCAGATC
>CAMLNG010000171.1 GCA_946481195.1 uncultured Chromatiaceae bacterium | reverse complement strand
GCACTCTTCGCCGCCGCGCGACACAGGCTTACGCTGCACGCCCGTCATCGGGCTGGGTTGCCATGGCTGCGTCGCGGTATCGATCACCACCCGTTCAGCAAAATTCATGTTTAGCATATAAGGCTCCAGAGTCATGATATTGAGTGTCCGAAGATCGTTTAGGGCAATCGTTAGGTCGCGTACTAGGTTGCGTTCTGCCACGCTGATTATCAGAGCAAACTGACTCATTCACCATCATGTTTCTTTCGGATTTGTTGAAGCCTGCCGGCGCTGCCGGTAAAACATATAGCACCCAGACATCAACATTACTGCACCGATAAGCAAAGCGGCTATGGCGTTTTGCAGATAATGTTTACGCCAGTCTTGTGGCCGGTAGATCAGCTGATCAGCAATACTGAGCCGGAGGATATGGCTGTCGGCAGCTAAAATAGTTATGTTCGCTTGGTTATCGATTGCGTGCTCAAGGACTTTACAGGGCTCAATCAAGCCCAGCAGTTCTCTGTCCGTAGAGAACCATGTGGCTGATGGATGCTGTGCCAAACGCAGTTTTACTGCCGATTGTCTGCGTTCGTTACTACAGTTAAATTCAGCTAACACGCCGGAATACTCGGCTTTATTAATGGCTTGCAGCCTTTGCCTGACATCACTGAGCTCCTGTAAACCCAACAACATCAGCAGCCCGCCAATCAGCACGCTGATGATGGCCATCATGGTCGCTTTCATCTGATCTTTCCTTGTATCACTTGAGCTGAAGTTCGGACTGTCATTTGATTTCGCCACTATATCAAGGAAAAACAGTGTCCTGCAGTAGCAAAGCCACAAACTGGCCAAGCTACAACCATTAGCTCCAATGCACGACGCGATGAAATCTGAAACATTTTCAGATTTAACTTGTGTTTAATTTTTCGGCTGCGGTAAAATCTGAAAAACATTCAGATTATGGGCATAGTTATGGACCAAAATAGTGACAATCCGGTACGGGCGCCGCAGCAGCAGCGCAGTAAACAGCGCGCGGACCAAATTCTCGCTGCGGCCCGCGCCATCATTTTGCAAAAAGGCTGTGCCAACCTGACTATCAGCGAAATTGCTGAAGTGGCGGGGGTGACGCCTGGGTCTATGTATCAGTACTACCGTAACAAAGCCGCGATAGTCTTAGCACTGGGCCAGTATTATGTGGAGCAGTTCCAGCAGCGGCTGATGCAGGTTTTTGCTGAACCCGTCACCAACCGCGAACAGCTGTCGGAACTGTTTTTGCAGGTATTTGAGCAACATTATCAGCTGTTTCGTGACGATCCTGTGGTGCGGGATATCTGGGCAGGTACTGCAACGGACAAAGATATGCAGAACTTAGAGCAGCAGGATAATGCGCAGCATCTGCAGTTTTTCCGTACTGTCGCAGCACCATTTTTCCCGGCTGCCGCGAGCGCTGAACTGCAGCGGACGCTGAATTTGTTGCTGCATTTTGCTGTGTCAGCATCGCGACTGGCGTTGGAGCAAGAGCCGGCAGAGGGACGTCAGACCATTGATGCAGCAAAAAAAATGCTTGGCCAGCTCTGGTTACAATTTTGTCGCAACTACACTGATTAAGCCCGGCAACCGGTCTTGCGTTTGTCATCGCGCACAGGGACTGGTGTTGCAGACCCGTTCATTTACAAGGATTTGGCATCACCGCTGGGTGACCGTCTGTTTACAGGAGCTCTTATGACTGTTTTCCCCCGTTTCCCCCGCCTGTTGGCGACAAGCTGCGGATTGTTCGCAATCTCCTTGCTCAGTGCCTGTTCTGAAGCACCTGTTGCGCCTGTTGAGACAGTCCGACCGGTCAAAACTATCGTCGTCAGCACCGGCACTGGCGCAGAAAAACTGGTGCAAACCGGCGAAATCAGGCCTTCGGAAGAAACCAGTCTGGGCTTTCGGATTGATGGCCGTATCGTCAAACGGCTGGTTGACGTCGGGGCTGTGGTCAAAGCCGGCGATGTGATAGCAACTTTGGATCCCAGCGACAGCGAAAACCAGTTAAAAGCCGCCAAGGCCCAGCTCGACAGCGCAGTGACCGCTGAGAAACTGGCGTTATCGAATTTCAAACGGCTCAAACAACTTGCCCCTGGTGGCGCTGTTTCGGCAGCGCAGTTAGAGCAGGCCGAGTCTGACCATGAAGCCAGTTTATCGGCGCGTAAAAGTGCTGAAGCCAATGTCACCAGTGCCGAGGACCGGTTGAATTTTACCGCGCTGACGGCGACCAGCGACGGTGTGGTGTCGGCAGTGACAGCCAATCCGGGCCAGGTAGTCAGCGCCGGGCAGGAAGTGGTGCGGCTGGCCGCGCTGGCCGGGCGCGATGCAGTGTTTGATGTGTCCGAAAGCCTGGTCAACAGCAAAGTTGGTCATCCCACTGTTTTAGTCAGTTTGTTATCTGACCCATCCATCCAGGCGACCGGCCGTATCCGGGACGTGAGCCCGGTGGCTGATCCGGTGACCCGCACTATTCGCGTGCGCGTCACGCTGGAGCAACCGGCCGCGGCTTTTGGTTTTGGTGCCACTGTACAGGGCAGCATCGACAAACCAGCTTCCGACCAGCTGGTGGTGCCGGCCAGCGCCATGACCCGCGATGGCACTGAGCCGGCGGTCTATGTGGTGGACCCGAAAAGCTCTGCGCTGCAGCTGAAAAAAGTCAGTGTCAGCCGGTATTCCGACACTGAAGTTTTTATCAGCAGCGGTTTAACCGATGGGGAACGCGTGGTGGTGGCCGGGGTTGGTAAATTGCGGCCAGGTCTGACGGTACGTCTGCTGACGGAGCCAAAAGCATGAGTACGCCGCTGACAACACCACAGACAAAGGCGCAGGGGTTTAACTTGTCCGCCTGGGCGCTGGCCAATCAACAGTTAGTGGCGTTTTTACTGCTGGTGGTGATGGCCTGTGGCGTACTGAGTTATGACCGGCTGCCACGCAATGAAGACCCGGCTTTTACCATCAAAACCGCAGTAGTCTCAGCGGGTTGGCCCGGCGCGACAGTGCTGGATACGATGAATCTGTTAACAGAGCCGATGGAAAAAAAGCTGCAGGAAATCCCGTATCTGGATTTTGTCGAAAGCTACACCAAAAGCGGCGAAGCTGTGGTGTTTCTGGCGCTTAGGGATGACACGCCGCCGGAAATGGTGCCGGATATCTGGTACAAAGTGCGGAAAAAAATGCAGGATCTGGCACCGAGTTTACCCGCAGGGGTTTCTACACCAGGCGTCAATGACGAGTTCGACGATACCTTCGGCACTATCTTTGGTTTTGTTGCCGACGGCTTTAGCCCGCGTGAATTGCGTGAATACGTCGAAACGATGCGCACCGAACTGTTACAAGTCCCAAACGTCGGCAAAATTGACATCTTAGGCGTGGAAGAAGAGCAGATCGTCGTCGAATTTTCACCCCGCCGCATGGCCGGACTTGGCCTGGACCCGGCGCAGGTGATGCAAAGTATTCAGGCACAAAATGCCGTAACACCAACAGGTGTTGTTCGCACTGACAAAGAGCGCATCAGTTTGCGTGTCAGTGGCGCTTTTACCTCTGAACAAAGTATCCGCGATATCACGCTGCGCCTGGGCGACCGTTTTGTTGCCTTGTCGGACATTGCCACAGTGTCGCGCCAGCTGGCCGAGCCACCGGTGCCGCTGTTTAAGGTCAATGGCGACAAAGCGCTGGGCCTTGCTATTTCAATGGCGCCAACCGGCAATATGCTGGAATTTGGCCAGGCCATCCGCGCCAAAATGGCAACGCTTGCGGCAGATTTACCGCATGGTATTGAGTTGCATGTAGTGGCTGATCAGTCGTCTGTGGTGAAAGATGCGGTCGGTGGTTTCCTCAAAGTATTGATTGAAGCCATCGTCATCGTACTGGCGGTGTCTTTTGTCTCGCTTGGCACCCGTGCCGGTCTGGTCGTCGCCGTGTCGGTGCCGGTGGTGCTGGCGATGACTTTTGTCGGCATGGAGCTGGCGGATATCGGCCTGCAGCGTATTTCACTCGGCGCTTTGATCATCGCGCTGGGGCTGTTGGTGGACGATGCGATGATCACCGTCGAGGCCATGGTGTCGCGGCTGGAAGCCGGCTGGGATTTACGCCGTGCTGCGACCTATGCCTATGAAACCACAGCCTTTCCGATGCTGACTGGCACCCTGGTGATGATTGCCGGTTTTATTCCGGTCGGTTTTGCCTCGTCCAGTGCCGGCGAATATTGTTTTTCGTTGTTTATGGTGGTGCTGATTGCACTGATGAGTTCCTGGATTGTCGCGGTGCTGTTTTCGCCGTTGTTAGGCGTTTGGTTACTCAAAGCCACGCCGGGCGCTGCCCATCCGGCACCAGGTCGTTTTGCCCTGGCCTATGACCGGCTACTGACCCAGGCGCTGCGCCATCGTGGCAAAAGTATCGCGCTGGCATTGGGTGTTTTTGCGCTGGCGCTGGTTGGTTCCGCTCAGCTGCAGGAAGAGTTTTTCCCGGCCTCAGACCGGCCTGAGCTGCTGGTCAGCATCAACCTGCCGCAAAACAGTGCACAGGCAGAAACAGCACGGCGGACCGCGCAAATTGAGCAGATGCTTAAAGCCGATCCGGATGTGGCTTATTTTTCCAGCTACATCGGCTCCGGCGCTATCCGCTTTTATCTGCCGATGGACGTGCTGCTGAGCCACGAACATGTGGCGCAAATTGTGGTGGTGACCAAAGGCCTGGCCGAACGGGACGCCGTGCGTCAACGCCTTGATACGCTGGTGCTTGAGCAATTCAGCGATCTGGTGGTGCGGGTGTCGCCGCTGGAATTGGGGCCACCGGTCGGCTGGCCGCTGAAATACCGTGTGATGGGGCCGGATATCGACGTGGTGCGCGCTCAGGCGCTGGCGCTGAGCGGCATCATCGGTCAGAACGCCAATACAAGGGATGTAAATATGACCGCCGGCGAGCCGGAACGCACTGTGCTGGTCGAGGTCAATCAGACCGAAGCCCGCGCGGCCGGCTTTAGTTCAGAAGATGTGGCATCGGCGCTGGCGACTATTTTTTCCGGCCAGACGTTGACCTCAGTGCGTGACGGCAAACGGCTGGTGAATGTGGTGGTACGCGGGCAGAGCAGTGAACGCGAAGACTTAGCCACTGTGGCGAATTTGCAGATCCGCACCGCCGATGGCCGTGCTGTGCCGCTGCGGCAAATCGCCAAAGTCAGTTATGGCCTCGCCGATCCGATGGTCTGGCGCCGGCAACGGCAGGCATTTATCACAGTGCAGGCCGATATCGCGCCGGGTTTGACGGCACAAGGCGTGGTCAACAGTCTGGCGGCGGACGTTGCGGCGTTCAGCGCCAATCTACCAGCCGGTTATCAGCTGGAAGTAGGCGGCGCGGCGGCTGAGTCGGAAAAAGGCAATGCGTCGATTTTTGCCGTGCTGCCGGTGACTATGCTGGTGATGCTGGTGTTACTGATGATCCAGCTCAAGCGTATTTCGCGCACTGTGCTGGCTTTTATCACGGCACCTTTTGGTTTAATTGGTATCGTGCTCGCGATGTTACCAACCGGCACACCTATGGGGTTTGTTGCGTTGCTGGGTTGTATTGCGCTGGCCGGCATGATTATCCGTAATGCGGTGATCCTGATCAGCGAAGTCGATACCAATGTCGAACAAGGCATGGCGCGGGACGAGGCGATTATGGCCGCAACGCGCCACCGCGCCCGGCCGATTTTGCTGACAGCAGCTGCAGCGATTTTGGGCATGATCCCGATCGCAACCCAGGTGTTCTGGGGGCCGATGGCCTACGCCATTATTGGTGGTTTGTTCGCAGCGACTATTCTGACGCTGACAGTGCTGCCTTGTGCACTGAGTTTACTGATGCAGCGGGAAAATCGGGCCTCAGCAACTACCTGATCGCGGATTTGCGCATTGACATACGGATTTTCATATATATGATAATCCGTATGTTTTGAGTGAGCAGATGCCATCAGGGCTGTACATGATGCTGCAACCAGTTGAATTTTATAAGTTATTGTCCGATGAGACTCGTCTGAATTGCCTGCTGTTGATTTGCCAGCAGCAGGAACTCTGTGTTTGTGAGCTGGTTTGTGCGCTCAATGACATCCAACCCAAAATCTCCCGCCATCTGGCGATGCTGCGTAAAGCTGGTTTATTGCTGGACCGTCGTCAGGGCCAATGGGTGTTTTACCGGCTGAATCCTGCTTTACCGGATTGGGCGTCCCAAAGCTTGCAGCTGACGTTGCAGCAAAACCCGCAACAACTGGCGCCGCTGACGCACAATCTGTGTGCCATGGGTGACAGACCGGCGCGACAGTCGGTGTGCTGTCCTTGAGCCATACTCAACTTTTTACCGCATAAAGGAATCCATGATGTCTGAAGCAGTGAAATCTCATCCATTTGACGAACTTGTGATTAATCCGGGCACGAGCGCGACAGCTGCCTTGCTGTTTACCCCTTGTCCCGGCACTAAAGGTGTCGACATCAAAACCGCACTGGAACAACTCAAAGCCGCCGGCGCCGTGGCGGTGATTAGCCTGACACCGGACAGCGAAATGCAGCAGTTGCAGGTCAATGACATCCCGACGCTGTGCCGTGAACTGGGACTGGGCTGGTTTCATTGTCCGATTGAAGACGATCAGGCGCCGGGGCCGCTGTTTGCCATCAATTGGCAGGTCGCAGCGCCGCAGGTGCATCAGTGGTTGCGCTTTGGCGACAAAATTGCCATCCACTGCAAAGGAGGCTCGGGCCGCACCGGCCTTCTGGCCGCGCAAATCCTGCTGGAACTGGGGCTGGACAAAACCGAAGTGAAAACGCGGGTGCAGGCGCTGCGGCCATATGCCTTAACACTGCAGCCGCATCTGGATTATTTCAACAAACTCTGATTTTTTTGACGGTGTAACACCCCCGAGGTATTCAATGACAATTCGTGTAGGCATTAACGGTTTTGGCCGGATTGGCCGCTTAGCCCTGCGGGCTGCTTTTGACTGGCCTGAGTTTCAGTTTGTCCGCATTAACGATCCGGCCGGTGATGCCGCGACTTTCGCCCATCTGCTGAACTTTGATTCAGTGCATGGCCGTTGGCAGCATGAAGCCAGTCATGATGGCGATCATGTGGTGATTGGTGGCCAGAAAATTCTGGTGAGTCAGCACAAAGCGATAACCGACACTGACTGGTCGGATTGTGACCTGGTGCTGGAATGCTCCGGTAAGATGAAAAGCTCAGCCGTACTTCAGGCTTATCTGGCACAAGGCGTCAAAAGAGTGGTGGTCAGTGCGCCGGTGAAAGAGCCAGGCGTATTGAATGTAGTGATGGGCGTCAATCAGCATTTGTTTGATGCCAATATGCACCGCATTGTCACGGCGGCAAGCTGCACCACCAACTGTCTGGCGCCTGTGGTCAAAGTCATTCATGAAAGCCTTGGCATCAGACACGGTTCTATCACTACTATTCACGACTTAAC
>CAMLNG010000170.1 GCA_946481195.1 uncultured Chromatiaceae bacterium | reverse complement strand
CAGTGGAATAAAAAACGCGGCATCAGCCGCGTTTTTTTATAACCAGAGTTGGTCGCTACGCCACAAACGCAGAAGCAGTTTGTGGCGATTTTGCTCCCTCAGCTTACATATCGTGGAATTGCTCACAGGCTTCCAGCGTGTTTTCAATCAGGCAAGCGACAGTCATAGGGCCGACACCACCTGGCACCGGTGTGATAAACCGGGCATGTTGCACTGCTTTATCAAATTCCACGTCACCGACTAATTTGCCGGAATCTAAGCGGTTAATTCCGACGTCAATCACCAGCGCGCCAGGTTTTACCCAATCACCGGGGATAAACTCAGGTTTACCGACTGCAACCACCAGTAAATCGGCACGACGCACTTGTTGTTCCAGATTCTTGGTGAATTTATGGCAGACGGTGGTGGTACAACCGGCTAATAACAACTCCAGCGCCATAGGACGGCCAACAATATTTGATGCGCCAACGACCACTGCATCCATACCGCGGATTTGCACACCGGTCGATTGCAGCAGCTTAATGATGCCTTTAGGTGTACAAGGGCGCAGAGCTGGCATCCGTTGTGCTAAACGACCAATGTTATAAGGGTGGAAGCCGTCGACATCTTTCAGCGGGTTAATCCGCTCCAGAATAGTCGAAGCGTCCAAACCGGCTGGTAACGGCAGTTGCACCAGAATACCGTCAACGCTTGGGTCGGCATTTAACTGGTCAATCAAATCGAACAGTTGCTGTTGTGTGGTGTCGGCGGGTAAATCATGCGAAAACTGCACAAAACCAACTTCTTCACAGGCCTTACGTTTACTGCCTACATAAACCTGAGAGGCCGGATCTGCACCGACTAATACGACGGCGAGGCCTGGCGCCCGTTTGCCTGCAGCGAGACGCTGCTGAACGCGTAAAGCGACCTGATTGCGGGTCGCCTGGGCAATTGCTTTACCATCGATAATTTGAGCTGCCATTTGTTCTGCCTGTGATCTGAAAAATATACTGTTGCGTATTTTCTCACAGGCGATAGGGCAGCGCCAAGCCAAATGCCAGAAGCGTTTCATTTTGTTGATATTTGCAGCGGATTGCCGGCGATTTATCCGGAATTTTCGTAGAAGGTTCAAATAATAAGCAAACGATTCGAAACGGCAAAAAATCGTTTGACGCTGCCTGAGGTGGGTTGTAATATTGCGCCCCGTTGCAGTAGTGTAACGAAGTCGGTGATTAGCGCAGCTTGGTAGCGCACTTGGTTTGGGTCCAAGGGGTCGCAAGTTCGAATCTTGCATCACCGACCATCTTTAAGTAGAGCGCTTCTGTGGCCGCGAGTTCTGCGTCCGTAGCTCAGCTGGATAGAGCAACGGCCTTCTAAGCCGTGGGTCATAGGTTCGAGTCCTATCGGGCGCGCCATTTACTTAAAGATAACGTTGAAGTCAGCGGTGGCTGTAGCTCAGTTGGTAGAGCCCCGGATTGTGATTCCGGTTGTCGTGGGTTCGAGCCCCATCAGCCACCCCAATTCAACGCACAAGTCAGGTAAGAAGTAAATTCGTCGGTGATTAGCGCAGCTTGGTAGCGCACTTGGTTTGGGTCCAAGGGGTCGCAAGTTCGAATCTTGCATCACCGACCATCTTCTCAGAGCCCGCATTAGCGGGTTTTTGCTTTTCTGCATCATGATTTTCCTTCTGTAATTTTCCTGTATTAACTGACACATGACAGCTTGGCTGAATTGAGCCTCTGGCTGCTAGCTCACGTGATTTCGCCGCTGCGGACATGCGCGGGTCCATTTATCGCAGGCAGAAAAAAGCCGGCTGGGCAGCCGGCTTGGTGGTGCAGAATTGCGGATAGTTAAGCGGCCTGTTCGGCTACTTTTTTGTCTGACTCTAACAGCGATTTGTCTGCCATCAGGTCAATCGGGTCAAAGTCATCGACATTGATGGTTTTTAACCGGCCCACTTCAGCTACACGCAGCTTTTCAGCCTCAGCCTGACTCAGCACACCGAGACTTAAGCCTAAATCCGCCACTTCATTTAAGCGATAAAACGGCAGCTTTTTGTTGGCAGCGTGCATCACTTTATCAAACAGTGGTTCTGCAGCCAGAATGTACGCCAGGGCTTTTTCCAGCTGGCCGAGCAGGTTGTTTGGCTCGTCAGTCAGATACAGATGTGTACCCAAACGTGAGCGGGCTTCACAAGGTGTTTGCATGATCCGCGCAACCTGATGCTCGACCTGATCGCTTGGACGGCGTAACGAGCGGCCAAACGGGAACACGACACGTTTAAACACAGTACCCACGATACGGTTTGGGAAGTTGTCAAACAACTCATCCAGCGCTTGTTGTGCGCGGAACAGGTTGTCCTCACAGCCCCATTGCACCAGCGCCAAATCTTGCGCCTGACGGCCTTCGTCATTGTAACGCTTCAGAATGGCTGAAGTGATGTATAACATACTCAGGATATCGCCCAAACGCGCTGAGATGCGCTCACGACGTTTTAAATCACCGCCTAAAGTTGCCATTGCAATATCAGACATCAGCGCTAAAGCCGAGCTGAAGCGGTTCATTTGTTTATAGTACTTCGCGGTTTCATCCTGCACCGGGGCATGGCTGAAGGCGCTGTTGGTCAGCGACAGCCAGAAAGTGCGGAAGAAGTTACTGATACTAAAGCCGATATGGCCAAACAGCGCCCGGTCAAAGGCCGTGACGGCAGCACGTTCATCTTCAAGCTGTGCGGCCTGAAGCTCGGCCAGTACATAAGGATGACAACGGATAGCACCCTGACCATAGATGATCATGTTGCGGGTCAGGATATTGGCACCTTCTACCGTGATGGCGACAGGGGCGCCCTGATAACCACGGGCTAAATAGTTGTTTGGCCCCATACAAATGCCTTTACCACCATGTACATCCATCGCGTCGATAATGGCCTGACGCATCCGCTCAGTCATATGGTATTTGGTGATGGCAGAGATAACCGATGGTTTTTCACCAAGGTCGATCGAACCCACCGACATAGTGGTGGAGGCGTCTGACATATAAGCGTAACCGCCGATCCGGGCCATGATTTCTTCCACGCCTTCCATTTTACCAATCGGCAATTTGAACTGGCGGCGAATACGGGCATAAGCGCCGGTGGCCAGTGCCACAGACTTAATACCACCGGTACTGTTGGATGGCAGGGTAATAGCCCGGCCCACCGACAGACATTCCACCAGCATGCGCCAGCCCTGACCGGCCATCGATGGACCACCGATGATATAGTCCAGTGGTACGAATACGTCCTGACCCTGAGTCGGGCCATTCTGGAATGGCACGTTCAGCGGGAAGTGGCGACGGCCAATTTTCACGCCTGGTGTGGTAACCGGGATTAAAGCGCAAGTGATGCCCAAATCTTCTTTATCACCGAGCAGTTTGTCCGGGTCCTGCAGCTTAAACGCAAGGCCTAACACAGTCGCGATAGGCGCCAGCGTGATATAACGTTTGTTCCAGGTCAGGCGCATGCCGACAATTTCTTGGCCTTCCCATTCGCCTTTACAGACTACGCCAAAATCAGGAATAGCGCCGGCGTCAGAGCCAGCTTCCGGTGAGGTCAGCGCAAAACATGGAACTTCCAGACCTTTGGCCAGACGCGGCAGGTAATAATCCTGCTGTTCTTTGGTGCCATAGTGTTGCAACAGTTCGCCGGGGCCTAATGAGTTTGGCACACCGACTGTACTCGACAGCACCATACTTTTACTGGTCAGCTTCTGTAAAACGCAAGATTGGGCGTAGGCAGAGAATTCCAGACCACCATATTGCTTTTTAATGATCATGGCGAAGAAGCCCTGATCTTTGAGGTAGTTGTAGACTTCTGGTGATAAGTCGGTGCGCTCGTGCGTGACATGCCAGTCGTCAACCATTTTCAGCACTGTTTCCACCGGTCCGTCGAGGAAGGCTTGCTCTTCTGCACTCAGACGTGGTTTGGGGAAATTATGCAATTTATGCCAGTCTGGGTTGCCACGGAACAGGTCACCTTCCCACCAGGTCGTCCCGGCATCGATGGCTTCTTTTTCGGTGGTGGACATTTCCGGCATAATTTTACGATAGAGTTTCAGCAGCGGTTTGGTGATGTGTTGCTGACGAATACTGGCGATGTTCAGCGGCAGAGCGACAGCGGCAAACAAGATCCAGCCAATCAGACCGACAGTGCCAAAGAAGCTGCCGAGAACTAACAAACCGCCAATGGCTGCGGTAAACAACGTCAGGCTGGCTCTGTGGTAGGCGAGAATGCCAACCAGCACCAGTAATAAAGCAATAAATACGAGTAATTCCATCTTGTTCTCCTGATAAGAGGTCTGACCACTAACAGCGATAGGGTATAAGCCTTACCGTTAAGATGCAAGTAGTTCCTGAGTCCGTGGGTACCGATCACGCCAAGTGTAGCTGAACAACTGTACAGTTTTATGGATAGTACTTTGGTTATGTAACAGAACCAATTGGCACTGTTCAGATCCGCATCGCGCTGTTAGGCTGACCGCAGCTGATTTTAGGAAAGTGTTATGTGTGAATTGTTAGGCATGTCGGCCAATGTGCCGACGGATATTTGTTTTAGTTTTAAAGGCCTGCGTGAGCGCGGTGGTAATACCGGTCCGCATAAAGACGGTTGGGGTATCGCTTTTTATCAGGGCAAAGGCGTATCGACTTTTAAAGATGCTGCGGCCAGTCATCATTCCCGAGTGGCGGAACTCGTTACGGACTACCCGATTAAAAGTAATGTGGTGGTGGCGCACGTCCGGCAGGCGAACCGGGGCAGGGTGGCATTGGAGAATACCCATCCTTTTACCCGGGAATTGTGGGGGCGTTACTGGACTTACGCGCATAATGGCCAGCTCAGCGACTACAAAAACCTGTCATGCAGCCAGTTTCAACCAGTCGGTACAACGGATAGCGAGCGGGCCTTTTGTTTTATCTTATCAGCGCTCGCTGAGAAATATCCGCAAGGGCCAAAAAGCCGGCCGCAGCTGTTTGCTTATGTGAAACGGCTTTGCGACGGCTTGCGCAGACAAGGCGTGTTTAATTTATTGCTGTCCGACGGCGATTATCTGTTTTGTTATTGCAGCACCAAACTGCACCACATCACCCGGCGTGCGCCTTTTGGTCTGGCCCGGTTGTCTGATGTGGATGTTGATATTGATTTTGCCCGGGAAACGACTGAGCGCGATGTGGTGACTATTGTCGCAACTATGCCGCTGACCTGTAACGAAGCCTGGCAGGCGATGACTGCCGGTGAAGCCATTTTGTGGAAAGCCGGTGAGATGGTGCGCCGGTTTTAGCCGGCGACCTGTCATTGTATCATTTAATTGAACTGATAACTTTGCAGTTGCACGTCAAATTGCTCGACTTTGTCTTCAGCCTGCCACAGTTTTACCAGCAAATAGTCCAGTTCCGGCGCTACCCAGGCGATCACCTGTTTATCCAGATCTTTGCCGACGCGCTCAACCCGGATGGTTTTCAGCTGGCCGGCCGGCAGCGACAATAACTCTTCGCCTGTCACTTTGTACTGGTAGCTGCGTGGGTCGCCGTGCCGGGTTAACACGTCAAAACTAAATTCAGTTTTACCGGCGGCAAGTTCGAGTACTAACTGACTGTGGTAACTCAGCTGGTCGAGCCATTGTTTGTCCCATTCGATGGTTTTTGGCTCTTTTTCTTTACCGGTGAGCAGCTGCTGTTTAGCCCAGTCCAGATTCAGTTCATAGTGTCGGCCCGGACCTGTACCCCAGCGTTTTAACTGATAAAAAAACGGTTGCAGATGGCCGTCTTTCAGCACAAATCGCGAGCGTTCATGGCGTTCATCTTTGAAAATCAGCCAGCTGATTTTACTTTTATAACCGAGTTCATAACCCTGGCCCCAGGGTTTTAAATACCGTTCTGCTTCGCCATGGACTTTACCGGAGCGTAGCACCTGATATTTCGCGCTGAATGGCTTCAGGCCGGCAGGAACTTGACTGACTGCAGCCACAGGAGCGGTTGCGGCTGTTTGTTGTGCCTGTACCGGGCTTAGCAGGCTCAGGCAAAAAAATGACGCCAGAAGGCGCCATTGTTTATTCATCATCATCGGCATATCCGTGTGGTGAAAGGATTTGGCCGTCTAACAATGCCTTATCAGCTTGTTGTTGTAAACGGTCCTGGCAAAACCAGCGCACGACTAATGGATAAATGCGGTGTTCCTGTTCATGCACACGGGCGGCAACTGCCGCTGCGTCATCTTCCGGGAATACAGGCACTTTGGCCTGCAACACCACAGGGCCGCCGTCGAGTTCAGCTGTGACAAAATGTACACTGCAGCCATGCACCGTATCGCCGGCATCAATAGCGCGCTGATGGGTGTTGAGCCCCTGATATTTGGGCAGCAGCGACGGGTGGATATTCAGCAGCCGGCCACTGTAATGCGCGACAAACTCAGGCGTCAGAATGCGCATAAAACCTGCCAGTACGACTAAATCCGGCTGGTGCTGGTCAATGGCCTGACAGAGCGCCACATCATAGCTGGCGCGATCCGCATATTGTTTATGGTCCAGCACCTGGGCTGCTACCCCGGCGTCTGCGGCCCGGGTTAAACCGAATACACCGGCTTTATTGCTGATCACGGCGCTGACACGGCCGGCAATAAAGCCGGCCTTGCAGGCATCCAGAATGGCTTGCAGATTCGAGCCGCTGCCCGAAATGAGCACAACGATGGATTTCATCGTTATGCGTTCACACCAGGGATCACAACTTGCGCATCGCCACTGACAGCAGCCTGGATCTCACCGATGTGCCAGGCTTTTTCGCCAGCCTGTTGCAGCAGTTCCAGTGCTTTACTGAGGTTGTCCTGACTGACGACGACGATCATGCCAACACCACAGTTAAAGGTGCGGTACATTTCATAGCGGGTCACGTTGCCTTGCTGTTGTAACCAGTCGAAAATGGCCGGCCATTGATAGCTTTGCTCGTTGACTACCGCTTTGGTGTGCTCTGGCAATACGCGTGGGATGTTTTCCCAGAAACCACCACCGGTGATGTGGCAAAGCGCATGTACCGGCAATTGTTTGATTAAATTCAGTAGGTTTTTCACGTAGATACGGGTCGGTGCTAACAGGTGGTCGGCCAGCGTTTTTTCGCCTAACAAAGTGTCTGGTGATTGACCGCTGACTTCGAGAATTTTGCGTACCAACGAGAAACCGTTCGAGTGTGGACCAGAAGACGCGAGTGCGATCAGCTGATCACCTGGTTTCACCAGGCTGCCGTCGATGATGTCGGCTTTTTCTACCACGCCAACACAGAAACCGGCGATATCATAATCATCGCCATGGTACATGCCTGGCATTTCTGCAGTTTCGCCACCCACCAGGGCACAGCCAGACAGTTCACAGCCGCGGGCAATGCCTTCCACTACAGTGGCTGCAGTATCAACATTCAGTTTGCCTGTGGCGTAATAGTCGAGGAAAAACAATGGTTCAGCGCCTTGGACCACGATGTCGTT
>CAMLNG010000169.1 GCA_946481195.1 uncultured Chromatiaceae bacterium | reverse complement strand
GTCAGTAAAAGCAGCCTGTCGCTGGACCCAAGCTTTGGCAACCTGCCGCTATTGTCCTGTGTGTTTTCCGGCCAGCATCAGGGCGAACTGTCGCTACGACAGGACAAGCTGAATCGTCTGTCAGGCCAGCTGGTCAGTGCCGGAGCCGTGTACGAGATCACATCTGAGCATCAGCTGGAAGGCGGCTTATTCAGTAGCGCTGTCCCCGTGGGCTTTCATCTGAAAAAACAACAGCAGTTGTTATGGTCGGTGGAGAAAGTCAATGCAGGTCGGGTGCTGGTCTGGAAGCAAAGTCCTGTAGTGGAACAAGATCTGCTGGCGGCGGTCAGTTTTGTGTTGTTAGCAACCGATTTTGACAATCTGCAGTGGGATGAGCCGGTTTCCTGAAGATAAGTGTGCGCAAGTACAGAATGCTGGGCCGAATCATTCAGCCCAGCGCGCGCGGATCTCCAGGATCTTCGGCAATTCCTGTTCGAGTAAATCCACCAGTTGCGGGTCAAAATGCCGGCCTTTTTGCGCTTGCAGGTGGGCCAAAGTGTCTTCGACACTCCAGGCACTTTTGTAGGGGCGGGTGCTGGTCAGGGCGTCAAACACGTCACAAAGCGCCACGATGCGTGCTTCTAACGGAATTTCTTCACCTTTCAGACCATGCGGATAGCCGGTGCCGTCCCACTTTTCGTGGTGATACAGTGCAACTTGCTGCGCCAGTTGCAGCAGATGTGAATCTGCGTCGCCTAAGATCTCGGCGCCAATCAGCGGGTGACGCTGCATCTCCCGAAATTCATCTTCGGTCAGTTTGCCGGGTTTGAGCAAAATATCATCGCGGATACCGATTTTGCCGATGTCATGCATCGGCGCAGCATGTAATAAATCTTCGGCCCGTTTTGGGCTTAAACCATAAGCGAGCGCAATGACTTGCGAAAAATGGCTCATCCGTAAAATATGCAGGCCGGTTTCGTTGTCACGGTACTCAGCAGCGCGACCCAGTCGCTGAATAATCTGTAGCCGGGTTTTTTTCAGTTCTTCGGCCTGGACCAGCGACAGATGGGTTTTCACCCGCGCCCGCACCACGGCGGGGCTGATAGGTTTAGTAATGTAATCGACGGCCCCGACGTCAAAGCCCTGGGTTTCATCAATTTCATCGCGCAGCGCTGTAACAAAAATCACCGGAATATGCTGGGTCTGGCTATTTGCTTTCAGTGCTGTGCAGACTTCAAAGCCGGTCATCCCCGGCATCATCACATCGAGCAGCACCAGATCCGGCTGATGTTCGGCGGCCAGTTGCAGCGCTTCCTGGCCATTTTTGGCAAAGAGCAGGCGGTACAAGTCATTGAGCACGGTCCGTAATACCCGCAGGTTGGTCGGTTCATCGTCGACCAGTAAGATGACCGGTAGGTCCTCTGTCATAAGTCAGCTCCTGCGTCTAATTGGCGCAACAACGCCGGTAATTGTTGTTGCGCCTGAGTGAAGTCAAAATCGTTGATCAGGGCACAAATCTGCTGTACCTGGTCCTGATACGGGCCTGTGTAGGCCTCCAGTTCAGCCAGCCGCGCTTCATCCAGTTCGTGCCGGGCCAGCGCACCTTGCAGGGCCGTCAGGATCTCTGCTAACGCCCGGGCACTAACCGTTGTTGTCGCCGGGCTTTGCTGCGCCGAATGTTGTTGTTGCAACAGTTGGTACTCAGCATCAAAACGTGGCCAGCAATGCAGAATTTTATCCAGCAGATCTTTACAGCGCTGTTGTTGTTGCTGCCGCGCCGCCTGTTCCAGTTCGGCACAGACTTTGGCTAAAGGTTCCAGCGCCAGATTACCGGCCACACCTTTGACGGCATGAGCAGTCTGCTGGATAGCAGCAAAATCATTTTGTTCCAGCGCCTGTTGTAATTGCCGAAGCGCCGGACCCTGTTTGTCGAGGAACTGGCGCAGCGACGGCAGATAACGGCTAAAACTGCCCCATAGTTGCAATGCTTTGCCGACATTCACCAGCTGCTCAGTGCCCGGCACTGCCTGACTGAGGTCTGCCAACGGTGCCTGTACTTCCAGTTGCAGCACCCGCGCCATTTCATAACTCAGTGCCGGGAAGTCTACAGGTTTGCTGGCAAAGCCCTGCATACCGGCCTGCTGCGCCGCGGTTTTATCTTCATCCAGTACACTGGCAGTCAGCGCGATGACCGGAATAGGGGAGCGGCCATGGTCATGCTCCCACTGCCGTAGCTGCCGACAGGCGCTGAGACCATCCAGCACCGGCATCTGGATATCCATCAGGATCAGATCCGGTTGGTGTTGTTGCGCCAGTGCAACGGCTTCAGCCCCGTCGGCAGCGCTATACACCTGATGGCCGGCACGGGACAATAACAGGCCCAGCAGCTCAAGATTCTGCGGGATATCGTCGGCAATCAGCACCCGCAGCGGCGGCAGGGCGGGCGCTTGTGAACCGTAGCTGCTTTGGGCTGGTGCCTGACCTAGCGCGAGCGGGATCACAAAACTGAAAGTACTGCCGACACCGGGTTGGCTTTGCACCCAAATCCGCCCGCCCATCAGTTCCACCAGTTGTTTACTGATAGTGGTGCCAAGGCCAGTACCACCAAAGCGCCGGCTCATCGAGGAATCCGCCTGAGTAAAGGCTTCAAAAATCTGTTCCAGCCGCCCAGGTTCAATACCGATGCCGCTGTCGATAACATCAAATTGCACGGTGTGACCCGGCAGTGGCCGCACTTGTATTTTGACACCACCAAGCTCAGTGAATTTAATCGCATTGCCAATCAGGTTGGTCAGAATTTGCCGTAAGCGGTCGGCCGCGCCGAGGTAAAATTCGCCGAGATCCGGCGCCAGCTCCAACTCAAGCGTCAGCTGTTTTTTTCGCGCCTGGATCCATAAAGTCGACACCACATGGTCCAGTACCGCCGGTAACGAGAAATCCCGCAGTTCCAGCTCCAGCTTGCCTTTTTCCAGCTTGGCGCTGTCCAGAATGTCGTTCAGCAAATGCAGCAGCGAATGGGCCGAGCTATGAATGGTGCTCAGGTGTTTTTTCTGCTCCTGGGTCAAAGAGGAACTGAGCAGCAAATCGCTGAACCCGATGATGGCATTCATCGGCGTGCGGATCTCGTGGCTCATATTGGCTAAAAAAGCAGCGCGCGCTTCGGCGGCCAGTTCTGCTTTGTCTTTGGCCAGACGCAGGTCAGTTTCCATCTGTTTGCGCACGGTGATATCCATAATAAAACCGTCCAGCCATTTGATATTGCCCTGCTCATCAAACACCGGTTCACCTTGTTCCAGTGCCCAGCGCAGCGAGCCGTCCCGGTGCACGATGCGATATTCAACATGAAAGATCTGGCGGAAGGTGTTCGCATCCTGCAGCTGCAGCCGATCGTCCGGATGGATCACGTCCGCCCAACTGCGTTTGCGGTCCGGCAGCATAAAATCACTGGCCGGATAACCGGAGATCCCTTCAATAGCGTCGCTGAGGAATAACATGTCCCAGCTGTCATTAAACAAACAGCGATAGGCCGCACCCGGAATATTGCCAATCAGCGAACGGTATTTGGCTTCATTGTCTTTCAGCGCCTGTTCCATTTGCTGGCGGACCCGCAGGTCGGTGATAAAGGCTACAAACAGATCTTCATCCGGTAAGCGGACATGGCCAATCGCGAGGCGCACCGGCAGCTGATGACCGTCTTTATGCACCGCAGTGACATCCCGGCCAACGCCGATAATTTTGGCGGCACCGGTTTGCAGATAATTGTGCAGATAAGAATCATGCTCAGCGCGGATAGAACCAGGCGTCAGCACATTAACATTTTGCCCCAGCAATTCTTGTTGCTGCCAGCCGAAGATTTGTTCCGCGGCTCTGTTCATGCCGAGGATCAAGCCCTGCGCATTGATAGTAACAATACCATCGACCGCAGTGTCCATCATGGCGATAAGGCGGCTTTCATTGGCACTGGCTTTGGTGCTGGCATCACGGTACTTCAGCAGCAAATTAACGGCCACGACCAGCGCGCAAATCATCACAGTAGTGAAGGTAATGGCCATGGCCAGCACCAACGGCGTTTCCCCCGGTTGCTGGAGTGGTACAAAACCCGGTGGCGGTACAAATCGCGCCGCGGCCATGCCGGTGTAATGCATACCGGTTATAGCGCCGCCCATCACCAGACTGCTCAGCAATGTCAGCAACCAGGGTCTGAGTCTGAAACGACGCAGGCCAAAACGCACCCAAAGTGCCACTATTGCCAATACCACAGCCACCAGAATCGACAGCAAAAACATCGGCAGGTCGTAGCGCAGGGCGACCGCCATCTGCATGGCCGCCATGCCGGCGTAGTGCATAATGCCGATACCGGCGCCAACCAGCAGGCCACCGAGCAGCAGCTGGGGCAGGTTCAGTCGTTTTTTACTGATGAGGTCAAGTGCAATCCAGGACGCGCCAATACTGGGCAACATCGATAAAAAGGTCAGGCCGGGCTGGTAACTGACCTCAGTACAAAGGGCAAAGGCCAGCATGCCGATAAAATGCATCGACCAGACCCCACCACCAAGCGCAATACTGCCGCTGGCCAGCATCAGCATACGATAGGCAGGGCGCTGCACTGTCACTGCCTGTGCAGTGACCTGGATTGCCATCGCCGAAGCAAAGCTCGCGATTAAAAACGACAACAGCACCAGGGCAGGGCTGTAGCTGCCGGTTAACAACAGCGGATCAGCCGGATAATCAAACCATTGGGATAACCAATCGAACAAAACAAACCTCCGCGCCGGCGCAGCTGTGACCTGATTTAGCTGTCTTGCTGTCTATCATCTGACAAATTCCGCGCAGAAGCAAAGCCGGCCCGGCTGTTTTTGCCGGGCCTGTGAGATTGATTGAGGTTTTATTAATGATTGATTGGCAGCAGGTAAATATCCGGATAACCAGAGAAAGCACCATGCACCTGACGGGTCAGATCGTCGGCCAGCACCTGATGTGCACCTTGTTCCAGACCGGCGAAAGTGGCTTCGACCACGCTGGAAGGCGAGACTTTGGGCACTTCGAGGTCTTTGGTTAAATCGGTATCGATAAACCCGACATGCAGGCCCAGTACTTGCGTTTGCTGTGCCTGTAATTCCTGGCGCAGTGCGTTGGTCATCGACCAGGCCGCTGATTTAGTTATGGAGTACGTTGCCAGCAATGGCCCGGTGATCCAGCTGGCAATCGACAGCACATTGATAATACCGCCACCGCCATTGGCCGCCAGCACCGGCGCAAAGGCCTGGCTCAGGCGCAGCGGGCCAAACACGTTGACTTCCATTTGGCGCTGTAACATCTGATCGGCTTGCGGCAGTAAAATACCGCCGATTTCGGCAACGCCGGCGTTGTTAATCAGCAGGGTGACATCCGGGAGCTCCTGTGCGACCCGGCTAATTTCGGCCGGATTGGTCACATCCAGCTGCACCGGGATCACGCCGGGCAAGTTGATACTGGCCGGGTTGCGTGCTGCGGCATAGACTTTGCGCGCGCCGGCGGTCAGGGCTTGTTTGGCAAATTCCAGACCTAAACCGCGGTTTGCGCCTGTGATCAGTACCACTGCATTTTCAAGTTTCATCAATTTATCCTCAATTTATATGATGTTTATCATATTTTAAAAGTCAGCAGCGGTTAAACAGCATCCGCATGCGGTTGGGTTTTTACTGCTTAATTCAATGCTGCAGCGTTGTTGGCTGCAGGCAAAAACAAGGTACAGAGTTGCTGGCGGGTGCGGGCCAGTAAAGCCGGTGCTTCAGCCGTTGGTAAGGTTCTGGCGAGCTGCAATGCGCCAACCATAGCACTGGCCAGTAAAAACGCCTGATCAGCATGCAGCTGTCCCGCGCCTAACTGCACTAACCGACGGATCAGCGCCGCGACAGTGTCGGCGGCAACCGCCTGACCACTGGCATCCAGCCGGTGAAACTCTGAACTGAGTGCCGCGACCGGACAACCCTGGCCTTGCGGGCTGGCGGCCAGATGTTGCTCAGACAGGTAGATTTCCAGAAAACGCTGCAGTGCCGGGATTGTTGTCTGATGTTGGGCTGGGTTCTGCTCAGCACTGTGGAACTCAGTGGCGGCCAGTAAATCTGCGCTTTCCTGCCGGGCATAAGCCAGTGCTTCAGCCAGTAACGCATCGCGATTGGCAAAATGGGCATAAAAACCACCATGGGTCAGCCCGGCCTGTTTCATCAGGTCGGCGACTGCCAGGGCTTCAAAACCATCTTTACGGATCATCCGGGCCGCAGTGCTCAGGATACGCTGATGGGTTTGTTCTTTTTTGCTCAGGTTGGCCATGCTGCTGTCCGTTTTTGTTCGCACTGCAATTAATATGATGGTCATCATATTTTAGGGTTGATGAAAAAGCAAACAGTTTTTTCAGTAGTGTGAAAAAAAAACACGCGCGGGATAAAAATCAGCTGACAGCCGTGCTCAGCACGACCTGATCACGGCCCTGCGCCTTGCCTTGATAAAGCGCCAGATCGGCGGCTTTCACTGCCTGTTCCAGCGCGTCTGGCTGCAGCGCAACCGGGCTGAGGCCGAAGGTGGCACTAAGCGGGCTTGGTAACATCGGCAGCTGTAATTGCCGGATGCCGAGCCGCAGCTCTTCCACCAGACTGGTTGCCTGCAGCAGATCGGTTTGTGGCATCAGCAATAAAAATTCTTCTCCGCCCCAGCGCGCGATTAAGTCCTGGCCACGCAGCCGTTGCTTCAGATAGGCCGCTACCGCTTTGAGCACCGCATCGCCGGTGTCATGTCCGTGCAGATCGTTGATTTTCTTAAAATGATCAATATCCATCAGCACCAGGGTCAGCGCGGCCGGCAAACGATTGCGCTGTGCCTGCAACAACGCGGCCGCCGCATACAGCGCGCGCCGGTTCAATAAGCCGGTCAGACTGTCGGTATTGGACAATAACTTCAATTGCTGATTGGCCAGTTCCAGTTCGGCGGTACGCTGCGCGACCAACCGGTCCAGGGTGGCGGCACGTTGTTGTAAGCGGCGGGTACGTAAGTGATACAACAAGCCAAGTGTCAGGGCTGCACTGAGGCAAAGCAGGACAATTCCGAGCGGGCGCAGCCAGAACGGTACCGGGACCTGCAATAACAAAGGCCTGGTTTGCACAATCTGGCCACCAGCCTGCGCCTTCACTTCAAGCTGATGCTGGCCCGGCCTTAGCTGGCTCAGGGTTAATACCGCTTGTTCGCCCAATGCTGTCCAGCTTTGTTGGTTTTGCCAGCGGAAAAAATACTGCACGTGCAAATGTGGCTGAAACGATAACAACTTAAATTGCAGTTGCAGTTCGTCAACTTGTTCCGGCAACAGCACGCTGCCGTCGGTTTCGGCGACATGAAATAACTGCCGGTTCAGCCGCATACTGGTCAGGTGCAACTGCATTGCTGCGGGCACCTGTGTCATATCAGCCTGACTGAGTTGCCACAGGCCGCTGCTGGTTGCCAGTTGCACCTGATTACCAGCGAGTGGGCTG
>CAMLNG010000168.1 GCA_946481195.1 uncultured Chromatiaceae bacterium | reverse complement strand
AATCGGGATGCATAGTTGTGGGCGCGTCGGATTCTGGCAACAGTTTTTGCAAAACTGACAGAGGAGACGTGCTGTGGCGAACACGATGTACCATCGTTGCTCGCTGCTTGCCTTGTTGTGTGTCGATTCGGCTATCGCCGCAGAAATGCCCCTGAATATGACCCGGGGTGTGACGGAAATCAGTCAGAAGGTCTATGACCTGCATATGACGATTTTCTACATTTGCTGCGCTATTGGCCTGGTGGTTTTTGGTGCCATGTTTTGGTCCATTCTTCATCATCGCAAAGCAAAAGGTGTGCAGCCTGCCCAATTTCATGAGAGCACCAAAGTTGAACTGCTTTGGACTGCAATTCCCGTCGTAATCCTGATTCTGATGGCTGTTCCGGCTACCCGGACCCTGATTGCCATGGAAGATACCAGTAAATCAGATGTGACTATTCTGGTGACTGGTTCTCAATGGAAATGGCATTACAAATACCTTGAATATCCGGTTGAGTACTATTCGCTGCTCGCCACGCCGGCCAAACAAATTCAAAACAAACTGCGCAAAAATGAAAACTATCTGCTGGAAGTTGACCGGCCTCTGGTCATTCCAACCGGTAAAAAAGTCCGGTTCCTGATGACATCGGATGACGTGATCCATTCGTGGTGGGTGCCGGCATTTGCAGTCAAAAAAGACGCAAACCCGGGTTTCATCAATGAAGCCTGGACGCAGGTAGAACAACCCGGTACCTACAGGGGCCAATGTGCTGAACTCTGCGGTAAAGACCATGGGTTTATGCCGATTGTCGTCGTTGCGAAATCACCGGAGGACTTTAATAGCTGGATTCAGGCAGAAGGGGATCGGCTGGCTAAGCTGAAAGCTGCGGAGCAGGAGCTGTTATCCATGCAGATGACCATGCCTGATGCGATGGCTTTAGGTGAAAAGGTATATCAGGGGTATTGTGCGGCCTGCCATCAACCGACGGGTACCGGATTACCCGGCGTTTTCCCGGCTTTAAAAGGCAGCAAAATAGCGACTGAAGCTACACAAAAAAGCACTCACATTGACATTGTACTGCACGGGAAAACCGGCACAGCCATGCAGGCTTTTGGTAAACAGCTGAGTCTGCAGGAAATCGCTGCCGTCATCACTTATGAGCGCAACGCCTGGGACAATAACACCGGTGATCTGGTCCAGGCTGCTGATATTCAGGCAGCCAAAAACGGACAGAAGGAGTAAGGCATGAGCACAATCTCAACAGATACACATAAGCATGCCGGCCCGCACGCCGAGGATCACGGTCATCACCATCCGCCCGCTGGCTTTAAACGCTGGTTTTATACAACAAATCATAAAGATATCGGCACTCTATATCTGCTGTTTGCGTTGACGATGTTTTTTATCGGTGGACTGATGGCGATGGTGATCCGGGCTGAATTGTTTCAACCGGGTTTGCAGCTGGTTGAACCGGCATTTTTTAATCAAATGACCACAGTACATGGTCTGATTATGGTGTTCGGCGCCGTGATGCCGGCTTTTACTGGTCTGGCAAACTGGTTAATCCCGATGATGATTGGTGCGCCGGACATGGCGCTGCCGCGGATGAACAACTGGAGTTTCTGGATCCTGCCGTTTGCCTTTGCGATTCTGCTGATGTCATTGTTTATGGAAGGCGGTGGGCCGGGCTTTGGCTGGACTTTCTATGCGCCGCTATCGACCAAATACAGTGGCGATAGTACAGCTCTGTTTGTATTTTCTGTCCATATCATGGGGATATCCTCCATCATGGGCGCAATCAACGTGATAGTGACCATCTTTAACCTGCGTGCCCCCGGTATGACATGGATGAAAATGCCACTCTTTGTCTGGACCTGGTTAATCACGGCGTTTCTGTTAATCGCCGTGATGCCGGTGCTGGCCGGCACTGTCACTATGGTGTTGACCGACAAGTACTTTGGCACCAGTTTCTTTGATGCTGCTGGTGGTGGCGACCCGGTTTTGTTCCAGCATATTTTCTGGTTCTTTGGACACCCGGAAGTGTACATCATGATTCTGCCGGCTTTTGGCATTGTCTCCAGCATTGTGCCAACGTTTTCCCGCAAGCCGTTGTTTGGGTATGCATCTATGGTCTACGCCACGTCCAGTATCGCGTTGTTGTCTTTTTTAGTCTGGGCACACCATATGTTTACTACGGGGATGCCGGTCTTCGCTGAGCTGTTTTTTATGTACTGCACAATGTTAATTGCTGTGCCCACCGGGGTAAAAGTCTTTAACTGGGTCGCAACTATGTGGCGCGGGGCTTTGACTTTTGAAGTGCCGATGATGTTCGCGATTGCATTTATCGTGTTGTTTACCATCGGTGGTTTCTCCGGGCTGATGCTGGCGATTACGCCGGCAGATTTCCAGTACCACGATACCTACTTTGTGGTAGCGCATTTCCACTATGTACTGGTGACCGGTGCCATTTTCTCCATCATTGCAGCTGCTTATTACTGGCTGCCGAAATGGACGGGGCACATGTATGACGAAACATTAGGCCAGTGGCATTTCTGGTGCTCACTGATCTCGGTCAATCTGTTGTTTTTCCCGATGCATTTTGTCGGACTGGCAGGCATGCCAAGGCGGATACCGGATTATGCCCTGCAGTTTGCCGATTTTAATGCGCTGATCAGTATTGGTGGTTTTGCCTTTGGCCTGTCACAGCTACTGTTTTTGTGGGTTGTGGTGAAATGTATCAACGGCGGCAAACCGGCGACCAATCAGGTATGGGAAGGTGCAGAGGGTTTGGAGTGGCAGCTGACATCGCCACCGCCTTATCACAGTTTTACCACACCACCGGAAGTGAAGTAGGACAGCATCATGCAGGCACCTGACCATCTGCCCTTATTGCGCAAACTGGTGATCATCACAGTATTGATGTTTGGGTTTGGCTTTGCGCTGGTGCCACTATATGACGTGTTTTGTGACCTCACCGGGCTCAATGGTAAAACCAGTACAATGGCTGCTAATGCTGATCGGGCTGTAACCGATCAGCAGCGCACCATCACTATTGAGTTCTTAGCCAAGCCGGATCCGAAAATGCCCTGGCGGTTTGAACCGGAAGTCCGGCAAATCCAGGTGCATCCGGGTGAGATCAAACTTGTACATTATGCGGCGGAGAATCCAACTTCAGCATTGATGGTGGCACAGGCGGTTCCATCAGTGTCACCGGGCCAGGCCGCACTATACTTCAACAAAATGGAGTGCTTCTGCTTTCAACGCCAGACGCTTAAAGCGGGCGAAAAGCTGATGATGCCATTGCAATTTTATGTAGACCCGGCATTGCCGGCACAATTTTCAACTATCACGCTGTCTTACACGATGTATGACGTAACCCAGCATAGTCCGGCCGCGAACGGTGCGGTTGTTTATCAGACGGGGAAGTAACATGGCCAAGACATATCAGCATTACTACGTACCAGAACAAAGCCCATGGCCGATAGTCGGCGCAGTCGCTTTGTTTTTATTGGCATTTGGTGCCGGTCATTTTGTCAACGAAGTGACCAGAAACAAAGAAGGGCATGGCGAGTATATGTTGCTGGCCGGAGTGGCCTTGCTGCTGTTTATGCTGGTCGGCTGGTTTCGCAATGTAATTGATGAATCGATGGGCGGTTTGTATAGCGAGCAAATGGACAGATCATTCCGGCAGGGCATGAGCTGGTTTATTTTTTCTGAAGTCATGTTCTTTTTTGCCTTTTTTGGCGCGTTATTTTATGCGCGGATGATCGCGATGCCATGGCTCGATGGTGAGAGCAATAACGCGATGACTGCCGAGATCCTCTGGCCGGATTTCAGTGCACACTGGCCAATGACCAAAACGCCGGGCGGTATCGAAACCAATGCGATGCCTTGGCAGGGGCTCCCGCTCTATAACACCTTAATTCTGCTGACATCTTCTGTCACGCTGCAGTTTGCCCATGTGGCATTAGAGCAGGGGAAACGCTTGCAATTACGCTTGATGCTGTTACTGACTATCTTACTGGGGGCCAGCTTTTTAGCGCTGCAGGCCTATGAATATATGCATGCCTATCAGGAATTGAATTTACGGCTGGATTCAGGCATTTACGGCAATACTTTCTTTTTGTTAACCGGTTTCCATGGTTTGCATGTGACTTTAGGCGCAATCTTTCTGACCGTGATTTGGCTGCGGATCATGCTGAAGAATCACTTTACCGCCCACAATCATTTTGCCTTTCAGGCGGCAGCCTGGTACTGGCATTTTGTCGATGTGGTCTGGTTGTGTTTGTTTGTGTTTGTCTACGTGTTATAGCAAGGACTGAAACAGACCCGGCGTACTTGCCGGGTCTGTATCGCTGATTTAATAAGGTCGCTGATGAGGTTCAATCCATCCCATCGCCAACGCCAGAATAATCAGCGCCATCACAAGGACGGAGAACAAGACACGCCGGCCCAGATGCTTTGACATCGATGCCTGATTCGGATCGTTTTTTAACATCAGAAATAAAGCGCGAAACAGCTGAAATACAACAAAAACTAATAAAGCGACCAACACAATTTTAATCAGCATGACAGGTGTCCTTATGACGCAACCCACAGATTTGTCAGCATCTTCTGCCGCAAAGCCATGGCAGTATTTCGCTGTGCTGATAACTGTGGCGGCATTTTTGCTGTTAAGCAAGTTAGCCTGGTGGCAATGGCAGCGTGCAGAGGAAAAAACTCAGCAGTTGCAGCAAATTGCGCACTGGCAGCAACAGGCCGGTGTGCCGGTTGCGCAGCTGCAGATGACAGATTTGGCAGCATTGGATGGCGCACCACTAAAAGGGCAGGTACGTTGGGTATCACCTTATATCTGGCTGCTGGACAATCAAATAGTTAATGGCGTGGTGGGTTACGATGTAGTAGTTCCGGTGCAGGCGCAGGACCTGGTGTTTTTGCTGAATTTAGGCTGGACAGCAGGGCGTGAGGATCGTACAGCGCTGCCCCAGGTTTTGATCCCTGAAGTTGTTGAGCTGGAAGGGGTGCTGCGCACAGCACCAAGGCCGTTTCTGCTTGGACAGAATGTGGAAGACGCAGCCGGTTATCCGCAGCGGATCCAGGCCGTGTTACCACAACAGCTGGCTGAAACCAGTGGTCTTAAGTTATTGGACGCAGTGTTTTATCAACAACAAAGCAATTTTATTTCGCACTATCAACCCGTGATCTTGCCGCCGGAAAAGCATCGTGCCTATGCGCTGCAGTGGGCACTGTTAGCGGTGGCGGTGGTGTTTGTTGCCTTAGCCGTCAGACATCAGCGAGGTCGTCATGAGTAAACAGCGTTTTCTCAGTCTGTTTTTATTCATCGCTGCAGTACCGGTGTTGCTGGCATTTGCCATGCTGAAAACTGGCTGGTATCACGCCGGTGTGAACAACAAAGGCATCTGGTTCGAGCGGGAAGTTCGGTTATTGCCGGCTATTACGCCGTCACAGGCACATTGGCGGTTAGTGTATTTGCAACCAGCCAGCTGCGACAAAGCCTGCAAGTCGATTGAACACTTAATGCAGCAAATTGATTTGGCGCTTGGCCGCAAGCAGGATCAACTGGATTTGGTGGTACTCACAGAGCAACCCGTCACGTCATCGTTCAACAAGCCAGACATTAAGTATATCCAGCAATCTTTTGCCGGTTTGGCGGCTGGCAATCTGATGATAGTCGACCAGCAAGGCTTGGCATTGTTGCATTATCCGTTACCGGACACGGTGGAATCATTGCCGTTACTCGGAAAAGATGTGATGGCTGACCTGCAGAAATTGCTGAAATTTGACCGGGGACCAACATGATGTGGATACAAAGGCTTGTCAGTTTTGCCATTGCTTTGACCATGACAGTGATTGTACTGGGCGCTTATACCCGGCTGACTGACGCCGGTCTGGGGTGTCCGGACTGGCCAGGTTGCTATGGTTTTTTGCAGGTACCGCAGGATCATCACGCAGAGGTTGCCGCCAGCCGTTTTCCAGAGCGGCCACTGGAACCACACAAAGCCCGCAATGAAATGGTGCATCGCTATTTTGCCGGCACACTTGGACTGGTCATCGCCGGTATTTTTCTGTTGAGCTGGTGGCAACAACGCAGAATCAGGTTATTGCCTGTGACTTTATTGGCGCTGGTGGTGTTTCAGGCTGCGCTCGGCATGTGGACCGTCACACTGAATTTGTTTCCGCTGGTGGTGATGGGGCACTTACTCGGCGGTTTCACTTTGCTGACCTTATTGTGGCTGTATCGCCGGCAGCTGAAACCTGTCACCCCAACCCCAGTTGAGGTGCCCACTCGGTTGCGCCGGGCCGGAACGCTGGCCTGCCTGGTGTTAGTCGGCCAAATCGCTTTGGGAGGCTGGACGTCAGCAAACTATGCCGCCTTAGCCTGTGTCGAGCTACCGCTGTGCCATAGCGGCTGGACCGGTCAGTTACGCTTTGCTGAAGCTTTTGATTTGCATCTGGGGCATGACAACTATGAGTTTGGTGTGATGAGTAAAGAGGCGCGCCAGACCATCCATGTCAGTCACCGGCTGGGAGCCGTTCTGACCCTGCTGCTGGTTGGCTTTTTTGCCTGGCAATTATGGCGTTTCAGTCGCACTTTGCCTGTGTCTGAAGCGATGGGACACAGACGACAATCGCAGTATGTGCTGTTGTTATTGCTAGTGCAGTTCTGCCTCGGTGTACTGAATATCTGGTGGTTGCTACCACTGCCCAACGCCGTGGCGCATAACTTTGTCGCAGCGAATCTGCTCGCCGCAACAGTGCTGGCGCGTTACGGCATAAGACAGCGACATCAGGCGTTATTGACTGACACCGCACACTCATATCTCTCTTCAGACAGGAGCCCGGCATGAATCTCAGCAGAATTGCAGTGATGCAGGAAATCCGCCAAAGCTGGAATGACTATTACCAGCTGACCAAACCTAAAGTTGTGGCGTTATTATTGTTAACCGCTTGGGTGGGGATGTGGCTGGCCCCGGCTACAGAGCCACAACCGGGCATGATGTTGATGGCATTAACCGGTATTGGTTTGTTGTCAGCCGCGGCAGCAGCTCTCAATCATGTGTTGGATCAGAACATCGATGCCCGGATGGCCAGAACACAACGGCGTCCGGTCGCTACAGGGCGGGTTAGCCCGCAGCAGGCAGTGACTTTTGCTTTGAGTCTGGCCGCTATTGGCTTTGGTTTATTGTATGGCTTTGTGAATCCGTTGACGGCCTGGTTGACCTTAGCCAGCCTGTTTGGCTATGCCGGCATCTATACGATGTTCCTGAAGCGTGCAACGCCGCAGAATATCGTGATAGGAGGTCTGGCGGGTGCCATGCCGCCGCTGCTGGGCTGGACCAGCATGACCGGGGCATTGTCGGCCGAACCCTGGTTGCTGGTGATGATTATTTTCGCCTGGACGCCGCCGCATTTTTGGGCCCTGGCTATTCACCGGCGTGATGACTATGCCAAAGTGAATATTCAGATGTTACCAGTTATACTTGGTATTG
>CAMLNG010000167.1 GCA_946481195.1 uncultured Chromatiaceae bacterium | reverse complement strand
ACAACGCGGCACCACCACTTTTAATGAACTGACCAGCTTAAGCCGGGTGATGGCGGAAGTGGCGCGGGAAGTGGTGGTGATGGTTGAATCCGATAAAATCGGCCGCAAAATTCATAATCTCGAACTGCCGTGGACGTCGATAAAAATCCTGGTAACAGACGACAAGTTACCCGACACGGCAAAAAGGCAAATAGAACAGCAGGGCGTCCGGGTGATCTGTGCCCCTGTTTCAACTGAACATACGACATCGGAGTAAATATGTGTGGAATAGTAGGCGCAGTAGCGCAACGTGACGTCGTCGACATTCTGGTCGAAGGTTTACGTCGTCTGGAATACCGCGGTTATGACTCAGCCGGCGTCGCTGTGGTGAGCCCGACCGGTGAGCTGCAGCGCATCCGTCGTTTAGGTAAAGTCAAAGAACTGTCCGACGCGGTGAAGTTAAACCCGACCGTTGGCGGCACCGGTATCGCCCACACCCGTTGGGCCACGCACGGCGAACCTTCTGAGCGCAACGCGCATCCACACGTCTCTGACAAAATCTCCGTGGTGCACAACGGCATCATCGAAAACCATGGCCCGCTGCGCGAAATGCTGAAAGGCAAAGGCTATGTGTTTAATTCAGATACTGACACTGAAGTCATTGCGCACTTAGTGGAAGAAGAATTCAAAACGGCTGGCTCGTTACTGGCTGCAGTACAAAAAGCGGTAAAACAATTCAGCGGTGCTTACGGCACAGTGCTGATGGATAAAACCGACCCGTCGCATTTAGTGGTGGCGCGCTCAGGCAGTCCGCTGGTGATTGGCCTTGGCATCGGCGAAAACTTTATCGCCTCTGACCAGCTGGCGCTGTTACCGGTCACCCGCCGTTTTATGTTCTTAGAAGAAGGTGATGTCGCGGAAATTACCCGTTTCAGCGTCACTGTTTATGACAAACACGGCAACAAAGTTGAGCGCGCAGTCACTGAGTCCAACGTCAGCTATGACGCCGGTGACAAAGGCCAGTACCGCCACTTCATGTTAAAAGAAATCTATGAACAGCCACACGCCATCATGAACACACTGGAAGGCCGTTTAGGTTCTGATTCAGTGTTGGACGAAACCTTTGGCAACGGCGCGGCTGAACTGTTTAAAAAAGTGAAGCATATCCAAATCGTCGCCTGTGGTACTTCTTATCACTCCGGGATGGTCGCCCGTTACTGGCTGGAATCTTTAGGCGGCATTTCCTGTAACGTCGAAATCGCTTCTGAGTTCCGTTACCGCAAATCCTTTGTGCAGCCAGGGTCGTTACTGGTCAGCATTTCCCAGTCTGGTGAAACGGCTGATACTTTAGCTGCGTTGCGTCTGGCCAAAGAAGCCGGTTACCTGGGTAGCCTGACTATTTGTAACGTCGCTGGCTCTTCGCTGGTGCGTGAATCTGATCTGGCCTTTATGACCCGCGCCGGTGCTGAAATTGGTGTGGCGTCTACCAAAGCCTTCACCACGCAGCTGGTTGGTTTAGCTATGCTGACGCTGGCGGTGGGTAAATACAACGGCCTGACTGCTGCTGCACAAAAAGACATGGTGGAAGCGCTGAAATCGCTGCCAGCCAAGCTGGAAGAAACCCTGACTTTAGCCGGCAAAATCGAACAACTGGCGGAAGAGTTCGCTGACAAACACCATTCATTGTTCTTAGGCCGTGGCGATCAGTACCCAATCGCGATGGAAGGCGCACTGAAATTAAAAGAGATTTCTTACATCCACGCTGAAGCCTACGCCGCAGGCGAGCTGAAACACGGCCCACTGGCGCTGATTGACGCCCAGATGCCAATCATCGTCGTGGCACCGAACAACGAACTGCTGGAAAAACTGCAGTCCAACGTGGAAGAAGTGCGGGCCCGTGGCGGTATCCTGTACGTATTCGCTGATGTGAATGCGCACTTTAAATCGGATGCCACTCAGCGCGTACTGAATGTGCCACACGTACACCCGCTGATCGCACCAATTATCTACACCATCCCGTTGCAACTGCTGAGCTACTACGTCGCCATCATCAAAGGCACAGACGTCGACCAGCCACGCAATTTGGCGAAATCGGTGACTGTAGAGTAAGTGTTTGATTTTAAATGCTTTAATTAAAAATGGCTCCGAAAACCGGAGCCTTTTTTTTGGGGGCTGCAAAACATAAAAATCAGATTTTCCTGAGGTTCTGTCATCTATCAGATGCAGCGGCGCGGGATAGGCCTATATCAGGGATAGGTCTTTTTACGGCAAAGCCGCTGCGGGCGGAAACACCAGGTCGTACAACCAATGGTAGAAGTAGCCATACACCAGATAAAACAGCATAAAGCCCAGGTCGAGTAACAGCGCATCAAACAAGGACATCTGCAGATACCATGCAGTCAAAGGCAAAATGGCGATGAGCAGACCGCCTTCGAATCCCAACGCATGCCAAATCCGTTCCGGCTGAGTTTTACAGGTTCTGCCGCGCGGAGCCAGGTAATATCGGTCAAACAGCTGATTAAACTGATAATTCCACCAGGTTGCCAGCAGCGACATCAGCACGGCGAGCCAACCAAGTTCTGTGGCTGATTTGTTCAGCAGCAGGCTGCCGATCGGGATCAGCAGCAACAGGCCAATCACTTCAAAGCCTATCGCCATGCGCAGTCTGTCTGCGGTGGAACGGCCCGTGTGAATTGTCGTTGGTTCAGATGTTTGTTGCATCAAAGTGCTCCACTAAACAATGATGCGGCTAATGTATCTGCTAATATCCAGATTACTAAGTTAGGTAACATCTGAAAAACAGATACATGAATCTACAACAACTTGAAACTTTGTTAGCGGTAGTCAGTACCGGCTCGTTCTCTGCGGCAGCCCGCAAGCTTGGTAAAGCCCAGTCAGCAGTCAGCACTGCCATCAGTGATCTGGAGATTGATTTAGATCTGCAGCTGTTTGACCGCAGTGGCCGCTACCCTAAGCTCACCGACGCAGGTCTGCAGATCCTGCAGCAGGCAAAACTAGTGCAGATGCAATGCAACCAGCTGAAAGAGTTGGCTGTTGATCTGGCGGCCGGTACCGAAACCAATTTACGCCTGGCGGTTGATGATGAAGGGCAGCTGCCCTGGTTAGCACCGGTTTTGGCAGAGCTGGCGCAGACATTTCCTAAACTGGAAGTGCAGATTATGTTTCCTTTGCTGGAGGATTTAACCCAATTGTTAGCCGACGGCGCGGCCGATTTAGGCATCTGTTTCCAGCCGCAGTCAGCTTCAGAGCAATTCTTACGCTGGCCACTGCAGCAGTTGCACTTTGTCGCGGCAGTGTCGGTGCAGCATCCGCTGGCCCAACTCGATATCGTCTCGCCGGCAGATTTGCAGCAATACCGCCAGCTGATGGTCGCAGGTCGTGGCGAAAGTGCAGAAAAGCAACGGGGCCGTTTGTCGGGGCAGGTCTGGTGGCTGGAAGGAGATATTGCGGTGTTGGCCATGGTTGAGCAAGGCATCGGCTGGGCCTGGCTGCCGGCACATGTGCTTGAACCACGCCATCTGCAAGGCAACATGAAAGTGCTGTCGGTGAAAGATACAGGCGCGCAGATGCTGCCGTTGCAGCTTGAGCTTTGGCAACATCGCAGCAAAACGCCTGGTCCGGCAGCTTTGTGGTTAAAGCGCAGATTATTGTCAATGTAGCGTTGTTTGGCTCTTCCCCGGTTTTAGCCACCCGGACACTGCTAAAAGCCGGTTTTTTTGCGCAAATGCCAGACTTTTTACCCGTGAGCAGCAAAACACTGGTTTTGTGGTTTCGTTGCCATAGCAGAATCATCTATATTGCTGCTTAAGGAAGTTCCACGGCAGTGCAGGGCACAGTTGCGCAATGATAGAACAATTTATCTATGAAAATCAGTTGGCTGCATTGGTGATCCGACGGGATTTCCAGCGGGAAGGCATTGAATTTTTTACCCCGGATGATTTCAGTCAACAGCTGGCGTACATGAAAAGGCCAGAGGGTTATCAGATAGAGCCGCATCTGCATCAGCAGGTTAAACGTGAAGTGGTTTATACCCAGGAAGTGTTGTGGATTAAATCCGGCACAGTGCGGGTCGATTTTTATGACCAGCAGCGGGTTTATCAGGAAAGCACTATTTTGCAGACCGGCGATGTGATCCTGCTGGCCCATGGCGGACATGGATTTTCCATGCTGGCAGACAGTGAAATCATTGAAGTCAAACAAGGCCCTTATGCCGGCGATGGTGACAAGGTTCGTTTTGCTGCGGTAGCACCAGACCAGGTGGTACTGCGATGATCCCGGTCAGTACGCCTTATCTGGCGGGCAATGAAAAAAACTATCTGGCGGAATGTATCGATAGCGGCTGGGTCAGCTCCGACGGGCCTTTTGTCACGCGTTTTGAACAGGCGATGGCCAGCACAGTGCAGCGGCAATATGGAGTCGCCTGTGCCAATGGCACCGCAGCACTTGATTTGGCAGTACGGGCGCTGGATTTACAGCCCGGCGACGAAGTCATTCTGCCGGCATTCACTATTATTTCCTGTGTTCGTGCTTTGGTGTTGCAGGGGCTGCGGCCGGTGCTGGTCGACAGTTGCCCGCGTACTTTTAACATGCAGGCTGCGGATGTCGCAGCCAAAATCAGCGCAAAAACCAAAGCCATCCTGATTGTGCATTTGTATGGTCTTTGCGTGGACCTTGCCCCCATTCTGGCGCTGGCGCAGCGCTATCAGCTCAAAGTGATTGAAGATGCGGCCGAAGTGCTTGGCCAGCATTATCGGGGTGTTCCCTGCGGTAGTTTTGGCGATATCAGTGTGTTTAGTTTTTACGCCAATAAACAGGTGACGACTGGTGAAGGCGGTATGGTATTGACTAACGACCCGCAACTGGCTGAGCGCTGCCGGTCGCTGCGCAATCTGGCCTTTTCACCGGATCCGGCGCGGCGTTTTATCCACGAAGAACTGGGCTGGAATTACCGGATGACCAATCTGCAGGCAGCACTGGGGGTAGCGCAGCTGGAGAATTTGTCCACGGTAGTCGCGCTGAAACGGCAGATGGGCGCGCGGTATCAGCAGTTGCTGGCTGACTTACCTGGCGTGAATTTACCGCTGACCGGCACTGATGATTGTCAGAATATTTATTGGGTTTTTACACTGACCTTGCAGGATGATGTGAAGTTATCCGTGCCGGAACTGATGGCGGCACTGGCAAAGCGTGGTATCGGCAGTCGGCCGTTTTTTTATCCGCTGCATCTGCAGCCGGTCTTTGCCGGCGAGGACTGGGCTTGCGGGCAACAGCTGCCTCATGCCGAATGGCTGTATCGCCGCGGTCTGTACCTGCCATCCGGCGCAGGCCTCACCGCCGCAGAGCAACAACAGGTGGCAGCAGCATTGTTCGAGGTACTTCAATGAAACCTTTTGCTGATTTATACGCTTTGTATTACGACCTGCTTTACCGCGACAAAGATTATCAGGCTGAGGCCGACTATGTTGCGACGCTGATCCGGCAATACCACCCTCAGCCAAATAGCCTGCTGGATTTAGGGTGCGGCACCGGCAAGCATGCGCAATGTTTTGCCGCGCAGGGTTTGCGTGTACATGGCGTGGACCGCAGCAGCGGTATGCTGGCGCTGGCCCACGCCAGAACAAGGCCCGGCCAGCTGACTTTTAGCCAGGGCGACATCCGTGCCCTTGCGCTGGACGAACGCTTTGATGTGGTCACTGCGTTGTTTCATGTGATGTCGTATCAGACCAGCGCGGCCGATCTCAATGCCGTATTCAGCGGCGTGGCGCAGCATCTGGCGCCCGGCGGCCTGTTTATTTTTGATTTCTGGTATGGTCCGGCGGTGCTGACGGACCGGCCTGTGGTGCGGGTCAAGCGGCTGGAAAATGAATTGGTACAGGTGACGCGTGTCGCCGAGCCTGAATGTATCGCGCGCGACAATCTGGTCAAAGTGCAGTACGACATTTTTATTCAGGACAAACAACAACAGCAGCACCAGCATTGTCAGGAGCAGCATCTGATGCGTTATTTCTTTGATCCTGAACTGGATTTGCTGGCGCAGCAGCATGGATTTACCACTGTGGCCAGTCTGGCCTGGCAAAGTGACCGCGCCCCGGATTTTAACAGCTGGTATGCCGTACGGGTGCTGCAACGATGAAAGTCGCAGTCTTATTGACAATGGAGCCCGCAGCCGGCGGCGGCTTCCAGTATGAAGTGAAAATTGCTGCTTTGCTCTCTCAGGCGGCAGCGCAGTGGCAGGTGCAGCTGTTTTGTCTCAATCCGGCGCTGATAGCACCTTATGCCAGACATGGCCTGACGCTGCACCTGCTGCCGGCCGATGATTTTGAACGCGAGCTGGTACAAAGCTTTCAGGCCGATTTGTTGTATTTCCTCAGCCCCTCAGCGCTGTGCCTGCAGCTGCAGCAATTACCATATGTACTGACCGTGTGGGACTTGTGCCACCGTGATCATCCGGAATTTCCGGAAGTGCGCGCTGACGGTGAATTTGCCCGGCGTGAACAGTTTTATGCCGGCCCCGCGCTGAGTCAGGCGGTGGCTGTGATTGTTGATTCAGACCACAGTGCAGCCCAGCTTTGCCGGCGATATGGTCTTGATCGCAATCGCATCCGGGTGCTGCCGTTTTTACCCCGGCTTGGCACTTTTGACGGCGGATCTGTTGATATTCACCAGCAATTTGGGCTGGCTGCAGACTATGTGTTTTACCCGGCGCAGTTCTGGGCACATAAAAACCATGTGTATATTGTTGCCGCGCTGGCTTTGCTGAAAGAAGCGCATGGTGTCAGGCTGGATGCGGTGTTTTGTGGCAAAGACTATGGCAATTTGAGCCATGTGCTGCAATTGGCGCAGCAGTTGGGGATTACTGAGCAAATCCATTACCTCGGTTTTGCTGACGATGCGCTGATCCCATCGCTGTACCGGCAAAGCCGGGCGTTGGTGATGCCAACCTATTTTGGGCCAACCAATATCCCACCGCTGGAGGCTTTCCATTATGGTGTCCCGGTCTGTTACCCGGATCTACCAGGTCTCAGGGATCAGGTTGGCGATGCCGCATATTTAATGGATTTGTCCAGACCCGACAGTTTGGTACAGCAGCTGCTGAATATTCTGCAAGACCCTGCAGCAGTGCAGCAAAAGATCGCCAAAGGTAAAGCCCGGCTGGCTGGCTGGACCGATGCTGATTTTGCTGCCGGCATTGGCGCGCTGTTAGATGATTTTGCGGCAAAACGCCGCTGCTGGGGGGCGACGCTGTGGCCCCAACCGGTCGCGCCTGAACCGCCGCCGCCTGATTTTGCTGCCAAGTTTTATGCTGTATCGCGGTTGGTGCGCAGCTGGCCGGCGGGATGCCGGGTCGCGTTATATGGTGCCGGCACTGTGGGAGATATTGTGCTGGCTTTAGCGGGCGCACAAATTTGTGTGGTGGTGGATCAAAGCAGCGGGCGGCGGCAGCGCCAGGCTGATGACGCCGCCGGGACCGTCTATGCACCTGAGCTGCTTTGTGCACTGGAATTTGATC
>CAMLNG010000166.1 GCA_946481195.1 uncultured Chromatiaceae bacterium | reverse complement strand
CGCGGAATTAAATTACCGGTAGGATTATTCGGGCTGCAGATAAAGACTAATTTGGTTTGCTTGCTTTGTTTGATTGCTGGCAAATCCAGCGTCAGTTCTGCGGTTAACGGCACCACAGTGCGGCCGACCTGATTGCTTTGCGCGCTGATGGCGTACATGCCATAAGTCGGCGGGCAAATGACGATGTTATCCAGGCCGGGTTCACAGAAGCTGCGGATGAGCAGCTCAATGCCTTCGTCCGCGCCGCGGCTGACCAGCACTTGTTCCGGCGTCACGCCAGCATAGGCAGCGTAGGCGGCAATCAATGCAGGCGGCTGACAATCCGGATAACGGTTAAAACTGCCGCTTAACTGATATTCGGGGGCTAAAGCGTTTTCGTTGGCGTTCAGCCAGACCGAACCACCGGACATCGACAAGCGCGCTGAGGCATAAGGCACCAGCGCTTTGACGCTGTCGCGGGCTAAGTTACTGATACTGCTCATTTATCCTTCTCTGAAGGAATAGGCGTGAATTCATCCTGCTGCTGCAGCTTTTTGCTCAGGCTTTTCAGCCGTAAACTGACGGCATTGGCGTGGGCGTTTAAGCTCTCGGCGGTCGCCAGCGTGACAATGGCCGGACCAATCGCCTGCAAGCCTTTGCTGCTCAGCGTCTGCACTGTGTAGCGCCGGTAGAAATCGAGCAGCGATAAACTGCTGTGATTGCGGCTGTAGCCATAAGTTGGCAGCACGTGGTTGGTACCGCTGGCGTAATCGCCGGCCGATTCCGGTGTCCAGGGGCCAACAAAAATGCTGGCGGCATTTTTCAGCTGCGGCAGTAACTTATCATCCTGAGCGGTCTGGATAATTAAGTGTTCCGGCGCGTATTGGTTTGACACAAATACTGCTTCGGCTAAATCCGCCACCAGAATAAAACGGCTGTGATCCAGCGCTTTTTTCGCGATGATGGCGCGCGGCAGGGCCAATAACTGGTCTTCCAGCCTGGCCATCGTCTCTTTCAGCAGTTTTTCGCTGGGGCTAATCAGCACGACCTGCGAATCCATACCGTGTTCGGCTTGCGACAACAAATCGGCGGCGACAAAAGCCGGGTCTGCAGTCTCGTCAGCAATCACCAGCACCTCTGAGGGGCCGGCCGGCATATCAATCGCCGCGCCCTGGGCGTCACGCGCCACTTGTTGTTTCGCTTCGGTGACAAACCGGTTGCCCGGGCCAAAAATTTTGTCGACTTTGGCGATAGTCGCAGTGCCATACGCCAGCGCAGCAATGGCCTGAGCGCCACCAACCGTGTACATCTCACGAATGCCACAAAGCTGCGCCGCATAGACGATTTCAGCTGCAATATCGGAAGCGAGTGGCGCGCCTGGTGGCGTCACCAGTACGACACGGCGGCAACCCGCGAGCTGCGCCGGCACCCCCAGCATCAGTACTGTCGAGGGCAGCGGTGCGCTGCCACCCGGAATATATAAACCAACGGCATCCATTGGCGCGTACTTCAACTCACAGACCACGCCCGGTGTGGTTTCAACCAGCAGGTCCTGCGGTTTTTGCGCCGCATGGAATTTGCGGATATTGCTGTAAGCCAGTTCAATGGCGGCGCGGCGTTCATCGCTGAGTTTACCGAGCAGCAATTGCTGCTGCACCAGGCTCAGTTCCAGCGGATTGTTATCAATACTGTCGAACTTCTGGCTGTAGAACTTCAGCGCTTTGTCGCCGGTGTTACGTACGGCTTTGATAATGCCGGCGACTTGCTCCGGCAGCTCTTCGGCATTTTTTAATTTGGGCCGGCTCAACACCCGGCTTTTGCCGGCATCGTCCAGTTCTGCCCAACGGCTGATACGGATCTCGAGCATGATTTACTCCATCATTTTTTCGATCGGTAATACCAGTATAGAACTGGCGCCCAGCGCTTTGAGCTGTTCCATCGTTTCCCAGAATAAAGTTTCACTGCTGACCACGTGTAAGGCGACTAAGTCTTCGTTACCGACTAATGGCAATAAGGTTGGATTTTCGGCACCGGGCAGCAGCGCAATCACATCGGCCAGGCGGGCGCGTGGCGCGTGCAGCATGATGTATTTGCTCTCGTTTGCCTGCATCACACCCTGGATGCGCGGCATTAATTTTTTGATGAGCTTCAGCTGTTTGTCGTCGTTAAGATCCCGGCGTTGGATCAGCACCGCTTTGGAGCGGTAAATCACTTCGACTTCTTTTAAGCCATTGGCTTCAAGCGTGGCACCGGTTGACACCAAATCACAAATCGCGTCAGCTAGACCTGCGCGTGGCGCTACTTCAACTGAACCTTTTAAATTGACGATGCGGCAATTAACGCCATTTTGTTTCAGGTAACGGTTCAGTAAACGCGGGTAGGTGGTGGCGATAGTGCGACCCTGTAAATCCTGAACAGATTGGTAATTTTCTTCCTGCGGCACGGCAATCGACAGGCGGCAGCCGCCGAAATCCAGCCGGGCCAGCACTGTGTAGTCATAGCTTTCATTGTCGAGCTGGCGCTGCAGTGACATTTCTTCCAGCACGTTTTCGCCGACAATGCCCAAATCACAAACGCCGTCCATCACCAGGCCCGGAATGTCGTCGTCGCGCACCCGCAGCAAATCGATGTCCATATTCTCGACATGCGCAATCAGCCGTTGTTCGCGCAGATTGATCTTCAGGCCGCAGCTGGTCAGCAGTGCCTGAGTGTCCTGTGACAGACGACCGGATTTTTGCATGGCGATACGCAGTTTTTTGCTTTCGATTAACGCGGACATCGGTATTTCCTCTGATTTAAACTCTAAAAACAACAGCCCCGGATCTCTCCGGGGCTGTTGTTGAACACTGTGCACACCGGAGCTATCAGTCATAGCCACCGGCCTCTCAGGCATGGCTATGCGAGTGGATGATGATGGTGATGCAGTGTGGTCTTGAATAACATAATGTAAAAGTTCCGGCTGCAGACGCGGTCGTCTGTTGGCGTTTAGTTGTATACAACTTAAAGTTTTTTTTTCGTGTGTGCAAGCACAGAGTGCACAAAAAACATGTTGCAGAGGTCATTGGTGTTTTATTTAATATATTGATATTTAATGAATTTAGTTGAGTTTTACGAATGTTGTTGGATAGAAAATTTAATTTTGTGGTCAGATTTAAATTGAATGAGAGTGCAAAAAATAAGCAAGATGTATAGTTTTGCTCGTGTGGCGGAATTCGGCACCTGCAGCTTTAGTCGGGTGACAAGCAGCCGATAGCAGCAGTAGCAGCCAGTTTTTCCGCTGTGTTTTTCTGACGAGGAACTTTTATGGACGCGATTTTTCCTTATCTGGTACGACGAACGCCGGCGGCAGAGCCATCGCAGCGGTTGATTGAACCTGTGACGAAATACACCCGCTTCAGTCCGGATGAACACGGCCATCATCACGAAATCTGGCAATACCGCATCAGCGAGCGCCATGAGCAATCGCGTCAGCAACAACACAGCCCCGAACAGCAGGATCCACAACAACAAAGTCAGCAGCAATCGAAGCCGGCTGAACCGCAGTATTTGCCAACCAGCCACGCGGTCACACCGGAAGATGAGCAACATGCCGACGCCGATGGTCACCTGGATATTTATGTTTAAACGGGCACCTCAAAGCGAAGTGTTTGGACCCCATCCACTGCCTTTGGCATAATGCCGCTTTTCTGTAAAACCCCGGAGTCAGTTTGTTCACTGTCTTGTTATCGTCAAGTCTTGCCTGTGTGCTGACCTATCCGGTTTTCGGAGCCGCTGATGCAGGCTGAAGTCAAGGCTGCTTTTGGCCCTGGTGGGGCGTTGGAAAAAGCCATCAGCGGTTTTCGCTCGCGCGAGGCGCAGCTCGAAATGGCCAGTGCTGTCTGTGACTGCATCCGCGATGGCAAGGCCTTAGTGGTTGAAGCGGGTACCGGGACGGGCAAGACCTACGCTTATTTAGTACCGGCGCTACTGAGTGGCAAAAAAGTGATTTTGTCGACCGGCACCAAAAACCTGCAGGAACAGCTGTATTTACGCGATTTACCGCGCATTCAGTCGGCCTTGGCCCAGCCGGTTGCGACCGCCTTATTAAAAGGCCGCAGCAACTATTTATGTACCTTCCGCCTGACCCAGCATTATCAGCATGTGCCGGTACAGGATGATGCGCTGATCCAGGATTTAAGCCTGATCAAAAAGTGGTCGAATGAAACCCAAAGCGGTGACATTGGTGAACTGACCTATATTGCCGAAGATTCCAAAGCGCTGCCTTATGTCACCAGCACCACTGACAATTGCCTGGGCAAAGATTGCCCGGATTATGAACAGTGTTATTTACTCAAAGCGCGCAAAAAGGCGATGAATGCCGATTTGGTCGTGGTCAACCATCATCTGTTTTTCGCCGATATGGCGCTGAAAGACACCGGTTTTGGCGAATTGCTGCCGAGCATGGACGTGGTGATTTTCGACGAAGCGCACCAAATTCCGGATATCGCCAGCGATTATTTTGGTGAGACCTTTTCCAGTTCTGTGTTGCTGGACTTGTGTCGCGATATTGAAATTGCCTGCAAAACGGAACTACGCGATCATCCGCAGCTGGCAAAAACCGCAGAAAAGCTGGCCAGCCTGACCAAAGACTGGCGCTTGTTGTTGCCGGAAGATCCGCAAAAAGGCAACTGGCGTGACCTCTTCCAAAAAGCTGAGCAAAAAGTCGCGTTAAGCCGCATCAGCGACGTGATGCAGATGCTTTATCAGGTGCTTAAAGGTAGCCTGGGCCGGTCGGATTTAGTCGACAGTTGTTATGAACGGCTGGCGCTGCTGCGCAACCGGCTGGAAAAATTACTCGATGTCGATAAAACCGGCATCAGTTTCTGGTTTGACACCAGTAAACGCCATATCAGCCTGCACTATACGCCGTTATCGATTGCCGATAAGTTTCAGGAATTGGTGTTTGCCCAGCCGCGCTGTTGGGTTTTTACCTCGGCGACTTTGTCGGTCGACGGTGGTTTTGAGCATTTCACCCGCCAGATGGGCTTAGGCGCGGCGCGCACGTTGCAGCTCGACAGCCCCTTTGATTATCCGAATCAGGCGATGTTGCTGGTGCCACGTTATCTGCCGGAACCAACAGACACAAAAATGGCGCAGGCGCTGTTACAACTGGCAGTGCCGCTGATTGAAGCCAATGAAGGCCGCTGTTTTTTCCTCTTTACCAGCCATCGCATGCTGCAATGGATGGCGCAGCAGCTGCCGGACTATATCCGCCTGCCGGTGCTGGTGCAGGGCAGTACCAGTAAACGCGTGTTGCTGGAGCAGTTTGTTCAGCTCAAACATGCAGTGTTGCTTGGCACTGGTTCATTCTGGGAAGGCGTGGATGTGCGCGGTGACACTTTAAGTCTGGTCATTATCGACAAACTGCCGTTTGCCTCGCCGGATGAACCGCTGCTGCAGGCTCGCAGTGAAGATGCACGCCTGGCCGGGCAAGACCCTTTTGCCGTGGTGCAGCTGCCGCAGGCTGTGATCACGCTGAAACAAGGCGTGGGGCGGTTGATCCGCGATGTGTCAGACCGCGGTGTGCTGGTCATCGCCGACAACCGGCTGGTGAGCCGGCCTTATGGCGAAGTGTTTTTAAAATCGTTGCCGCCGATGCGCCGTAGCCGCAATCCGCAGGCTGCGATTGAATTTTTAACGGCGATCCACCACAAAAGTGGCGCAACGCCGACTGATGGATAACAGGAGCTTGATGTGAAATTACTGGCGCTGGATACCTCCACCGAAGCCTGTTCTGTGGCGCTGCAATATGATGGGCAACAGCTGACGCTGGATGAAGTTTGTCCGCAGCAACACAGCAAACGCATTCTGCCGATGGTGCAGCAGCTGTTGGCTGAGTCAGGTCTGAGCCTGAATCAGCTCGACGGCATCGTATTTGGTCGTGGTCCCGGCAGTTTTACCGGGGTGCGGATTGGTGTTGGCGTGACCCAGGGCCTGGCTTTTGGTGCCGATTTGCCGGTGTTTGGTGTGTCCACACTACAGGCGATGGCGCAGGCTGCAGCAAGGCTGCATCAGGCTAAGCAAGTGATAGCGGCGATTGATGCCCGGATGGCGGAAGTCTACCTTGCGCTTTATCAGCAAGGTGCCGAGGGTTTGATGCAACCTGTTAGTGACGAATTGGCGCGCAAGCCTGCCGACTTGCCGGCCTTGACCCTAGCTGGCGACATTTGGGCGGTCGGCACAGGCCTTGTGACGTACCGCGAGGCATTTTCGCACTGGGCTTCTGGCACACAGCTTTCGGTCAGCGAACAAGTGTTGCTGCCCTCGGCTCAGGACATGCTGAAGCTGGCGGTACCAGCCTGGCAACAACAGCTGTTTGTTGCAGCTGAACTGGCCGAACCCGTCTACGTGCGCGATGAAGTCACCTGGCAAAAACTACCGGGGCGTTGAGTAAGTCGAGTGGAGGAATATCGATAAAAAGCGGCAATTTCTTGCCGCTTTTTATCCGGCTGTAAGCCTTGCTGCACAAGGCTTACAGCCATTTTCAGCTAATGCTTGGCAACGGACGTTTTCTGGTTATAATGCCAGATAATAATGCGGGTTTTTCACGCGGATTTTTGTATGGCAGTGACTTTCAGTCAGGATCTCAATCGCTCCAATGGCCTGCGTCAGGTCAATGGCGGCGTGGGTCCGCGCGCACTGAAAGACGCTACACAAAGCCCGTCACAAAGTTCCTCACAATACACCCCAAATGCCACGCCACAAGGGCAGGGCGTTAAAAGTTCGGCTGAAGTCATGGCGTTGCTCGACACTGAGCAATTAAATCGCGCCAGCTATGATGCCCCGGACCAGCGTCAGCAAAAAGCCATCTCCGCATACCAATCTTTTGCCAGCCAGGATAAACGCGAACAACTGCAACAGATGTTTGCCGTCGACGTTTACGCCTGAGCCGCACTACCAGCGGTTTTTCAATTTTGTTCAGACCGCCTGCTGTACGTTTTTCACAGCTGCATCAATCCAACTTTGCCTGTCTGTCGTAACTGATCCCAACTTCCACTGATGGGATTTGTCATGCAGACCCAATCTGTTTGTTTAATTACCGGCGCGAGTTCCGGTCTTGGCCGGGCGCTGGCGATCCAGTTTGCCCGCAGCGGCTGGCAGGTCGTCGCTCTGGCGCGCAGTCAGGCATTGCTGGAGCAGTTGAAACAAGAACAAAACGGTATTGATGTTTTACCGGTTGATTTAACTGACAGCGCGCAGCTCTTAGCCGCCACCGCCGAATTACAGGCGCGTTACGGCCGGCTCGATCAGGTGATCCTGAATGCAGGCACTTGTGAATATGTCGATGCTGAAGATTTAAATCTTGCTTCATTCGAACGTACATTTAACCTCAACGTGCTGGCCGTTGTGGCCTGTACCAAAGCCTGGTTGCCATTATTACGGTGCAGCAGCGCACCGAGGTTGGCTATTGTCAGCAGTCTGGCGCACCTGTTTCCGTTTGGCCGGGCAGAAGCATACGGCGCCAGTAAAGCGGCCATTAGTTACTTCACCGATAGCCTGCGCGTC
>CAMLNG010000165.1 GCA_946481195.1 uncultured Chromatiaceae bacterium | reverse complement strand
TGTTTGCGATACACCACTAAGGCACAAATGGCTGCACCAATACTGAAACTTAAACTGATGACCAGCGCAAACAGCCAGGGAAACTGCAGCATGGGTGTGAAAAAATTCAGGATGGGCTGGAAGTCAGGCATCAGCGGGGATCCCAAACAACTTCAGACTATTAGCCCGGCTGACAGCAGCGACTCGCGCGATATCCAGTTCCAGCAAGGCAGCGACTTTTTCGCCAATCGCGGGCAAAAATGCCGGCTCGTTGCGTCGGCTTTTCGGTTTGTCCGTCAAGTTACGTGGTAACAAATAAGGTGCATCCGTTTCCAGGACCAGACGGTCCAGCGGTACAAATTTCAACGCTTGTTGTAAGTCAGTACCACGCCGCTCGTCACAGAGCCAGCCGGTAATGCCGATATATAAGCCCAAATCCAGATATGCCCGCAGCTGGTTTACGTCCCCGGTAAAGCAATGCGCGATACCATGGTCCACCTGATACGTTTTCAGCAAATCGATCTGGTCGGTAAAAGCGTCCCGTTCATGCAAGTAAACCGCTTTTGTATATTGTTTGGCAAGGGAAAGTTGTGCAGAAAATACGCGTAACTGCTGCTGTTTGGCCGAAAACATCCGGTTATAGTCCAGGCCACACTCACCAACGGCGACCACTTCCGGCTGTTGTAACAGCAATTCGAGTTGTTGCAGCCAGTCGGTACTGACGTGATCGGCCTGGTGCGGATGCACTCCGGCGGTGGTAAAACTGCCGCAATGCGCAGTACAAAATTGCTGATTAAGCTGAGTTTCGCCGAGGTCACTGCTGATCAGTAATAACCCGCTAACGCCTGCAGTATGGGCCTGACTGACGACCTGTGCTCTGTCCTGGTCGAACTGGGCGCTGAATAAATTCACGCCCGCATCAAACCAACGGCTGGGGTCAGTCGACACGACGGACCCGGAATGACTTTTTCCGGCGCTCACATTCCATCAGGAATGACTTCAGAGAGCCTGAGCGGATAATACAAGTGTCGCCGGTACGCACGTCAACGCGCTCAGCATCTTGTTGGCGCCAGAGCTGCTGATTATCAAGCAGGATCTCCAGTTTTTTCAGGCCGGTCTCATCAACACTGAGCACCTTGCCACTGATACTGCCGAGCAATTCAGAAGGGTCTTTTTGTTTTAAGCCGAATTGGCTTTCAGGTTGCGGAGCAGTAGCAGCTTGAGGCGATACATGCGCCTGCACTGGCATCTGTTCTGCAGGGATGGCTGTGGTTGTCGCCTGTTCAGTCACCACAACCGGCTGCACCTGCAGCTTCTGTGCGATACTGTCGTAGCATTGCAGGCGGGATACAGTTTGTTGAATCTTCAGGCATTGCAAGACATCAGATGCAAGCTCACTACCTTTAGTAGTGCCGCTGAGCAATAAAAAACAGCATGTTATAAATACAACTCGCATCGTAACTCCGGTTTTCTGCGCGGTGATTGAATTCCTGGGGCACTGCAACCCGTGCTTCTACTAGTGTCTACTTAATCCGTTTGACCTTGATACTTTTGCTACCCTGCAGGCACTTCATGGTATAGGCGCCAAAGATCGCAGTACTGATGACACAGTTATCGCCAGCCTTTACTTTAATAAATGCCTGATCCAATTGTTGCCAACGCTGTCCGTTCGACAGCAGCAGTATTAGTTTATTACGCTGATCTTTGTCCACATCACTGATTGTGACTTTTAAGTCGGTAATATCAGATGTAGTGGTTTCACCCGCGGTGCCGAATAAGGCTTCATTTTTATTGTTGGTCGCGACAGGTCTGTGCCCGGTTTCATTGTTGGTGTCTTGCGCAGCGTTTAAATCTTTGTTCTGTTCACGCTTAGACTTGGGTTCAACGGTATCGGCAAGTTGGTCGTAGCATTGCAAACGGGCGCTGGCTTCTGTAATGGCGCGACATTGCTGCAGGTTGTCAGAGGCATAGCTTGACCCGATCAGACCACAGAATAACAACATACCAAACTTCAACACGCCCTAGTTCCTTTAATCAATTTTTTCTTCCGGTACTGGCTCGTCTGATTCGTCTGCCGGCCGTTCATAGAAGCGACCCAACCAGATGCCAATTTCATACAAAATACACATTGGTACTGCTAACAGCGTTTGTGACAATACATCCGGTGGCGTTAAAAACATCGCGACAACAAAAGCGATGACGATGAAATAAGGCCGTTTTTCAATCAGCGTGGCTCTGTCCATCACGCCGGACCAAATCAACAGCAACATGGCCACCGGGATTTCAAAACTGAGGCCAAAGGCAAAAAACATCTGTAAGACAAAATCCAGATAGGTACTGATATCCGGTGCGTTAACGACACCTTCAGGTGTAACACTGGTAAAAAAGCCAAACACCAGTGGAAACACAAAGAAATAAGCGAAGGAAATACCCAGATAAAACAACAGCGTTGACGAGATAATCAACGGCGCTATCAGATGCTTTTCTTTGTTATACAGTGCCGGCGCCACAAAACTCCAGATTTGGTACAACACATAAGGAATGGCCAGCACAAAAGCGACGATAAAAGTCAGCTTAAAGGGCACAAAAAAGGTTGATGCCACGCCGGTCGCGATCATCGTTGTACCCTTCGGCAGCGATGCTAACAGCGGCATCGCCAGCAGGTGATAGATGTCGTTGGCAAAATAGGCCAGACTCAAAAATAACAAAACGACGGCCGCAATAGATTTCAGCAGCCGGTTTCTCAGTTCAATCAGATGCCCCATCAGGCTGTTGGGGTCATGTCGGTGTTTTTTGCTCATTCGCTTGTGCTGTTGGTTGACCACTGGTAGGGGCTATTGCAGGGGACGCTGCAGGTACTGTCACTGCAGGAGGAGTGCCTGCTGCCGGTGTGGCTGCAGGCAGTTGTGCCGGGACATCGGTCGCAGCTTGTGTGGGCTGGCCATAGGGATTATTCACATCCGCAGCAGCCTGGCGTAATTCAGCCAGCGCATTGATTTCGTCCGCTGATAACCCCAACAGGCCTTTTTCTTCGGCCTGACGCAGTTTTTCATGTAATTCATGCACCCGCAGTTCATCCGACAATTCAGATTTCATCTGATGGCCGAATTCGCGGATAGAACGGATGGTGCCCGTCACAGTGCGAATAGCGCCGGGCAGCTTTTCTGGTCCTAACACCAGCAAGGCAACGACGCCAACAACAACCAGTTCCCAGAAGCTCATCAGTGCTTATCTTGTACCTGATTTACCGGTGCCGCGCTTTGGACCGGTGCGGCGGGCTGTGCAGTGGTTGGTTGAGCTGTCACTGCGGCATCGCGTTTGGCTTCAGTTGGAAAAGTTGCGTCCTGTTCGGCGGACTCTTCCGGTTCTTTAATTGAATTGCGGAAACCGCGGATCGCAGAGCCGAGATCGTTACCGATGTTGCGCAGACGTTTGGTACCAAACAACAACACGATAATCACCAGAATAATCAGCAACTGCCAAATACTTACGCCACCAAGACCCATGATATATGCTTCCTCAGACTAAAAACTGTACCAGTATACGCTTGTTATCCGCCCGAACTCCATGCCCGGCGCCGATCCCTGCGCGGATTCTATAAAAAAATTATGACAATATTGCTTTACCTGCGCCCACAGCCCCTAACGCAAAAGCGCCAAGTGCTAATGATTGCTGACCCAGCGCCAACAAAACGGTGGCACTGATAATCAAAGCTGCTGCGACAATCATCAGCTTCAGGCTATGGCCTTGTTGTTGCTGCGTCTGCTGCAGTAGTTGTAATTGCGCCAGTAACTGTTGCTGCGATCGCGGTTGTTGCTGCAGATAGCTGTGCAGCAACGTGGGCATTTCTGGTAATTTTTCGGCCCAGAACGGCAAATTCTCTTTAATTTGCCGCAGCATAGCCCAAGGGCCCATTTGCTGCTTCACCCAGTTTTCCAGAAACGGTTTGGCGGTTTTCCACAAGTCGAGTTGCGGATACAGCTGCCGGCCTAAGCCTTCGATATATAACAAGGTTTTTTGCAACAACACCAGCTGAGGCTGGACCTGCATATTAAAGCGGCGGGCGGTATTAAACAGATTCATCAGCACCTGACCAAAAGAGATCTCGGCCAGCGGTTTCTGGAAAATCGGTTCACAGACAGTACGGATCGCACTTTCAAATTCTTCGATGGAAGTGTCCGCCGGCACCCAGCCCGAATCGACATGCAGCTCCGCGACCTTGCGATAATCGCGGTTAAAAAAAGCGACAAAATTCTCGGCCAGATAACGCTTATCTTCGCGGTTCAGCGTACCGACGATGCCGCAATCGATGCCGATGTATTGTGGGTTATGCGGTTTGTCCGGCGCGACAAAGATGTTGCCGGGGTGCATATCGGCGTGGAAAAAACTGTCGCGGAACACTTGGGTGAAAAACACTTCAACGCCGCGTTTTGCCAGCAATTCCATATCGGTACCATTGGCAATTAAACGCTCAGTGTCGGATACCGGAATGCCGTAGATGCGTTCCATCACCATGACATTTTTCCGGCTGTGGTCGCTGTAAACAAAGGGAATATACAGTGATTCTGAGCCTTCGAAGTTGCGGCGCAGTTGAATCGCATTGGCAGCTTCGCGCTGTAAATCCAGTTCGTCGAGAATGGTTTTACGGTACTCAGCGACAACTTCACGCGGCCGCAGCCGTTTGCCATCGGGCAAAAACCTGGCGGCGGCAATAGCTAAGTCTGCCATCAACGCCAGATCGGCCTGAATTTGTTGCTCAATATCTGGCCGGATCACTTTAATGACGACTTCAGGCGCTGTGCCATCCGCCAGACGCAGCCGGGCTGTGTGCACCTGCGCGATAGATGCGGACGCCAGCGGCGTCACGGCAAACTCACTGAATAATTCGTTGATGTCATGGAGCCCAAGCGCCTGCTGAATTAACAGCTGTGCCTGGCGGCCGTCAAAAGGCGCGACTTTATCCTGCAGTTTGGCCAATTCATCGGCGAGTTGTGGTGGAAACAAATCACGCCGGGTCGACAGCATCTGGCCAAATTTAACCCAGACCGGCCCCAGGCTTTGCAACGCCAGCCGCAGCCGGACGCCTGGGCTTTGTTCGGGGTGGCGGTTGCGCAGCCAGAATAAAACCAGCCGCAGCGGCTTCAACCACCAGGGCCGCCATTGTGCCGGGATCAGCTCATCAAGGCCGTGCTGTAACAGGGTTTTAATAATCTGATAGAAACGAGTGATGCTCATGCGAAGGCCTGTGACTGCGGAAGCAGGCCAGCAAGCTGGCGTTGTAAAAGTTCAGTGCGGGCGGCAACAGCACTGACATCCTGGCTAAATTGCTGCACTTCAGCCGCGACCGGGGTCAGGCGCAATTCGTCTTGTGCCAGCTCAATGCAGCTGTGTTCAGTCTGTTGCAGATATTGCCGGACTCTGCGCTGCAGCAGCTGGATGGCACCGGCGGCTTTGTGCGCCGCCGCATCACCAAGATAAACAGATAATCGTTCCTGCCAATCCGGATTCAGTTGCTGAAAAAACTGCGAAAATTGTTGCAGTGTTTGCAGGTCACCATCGATTTGCAGTTTGTCTTCACGGATCAACCGGGTCAGCTGGCTGGGGTCTGAGAGTTGCTGCAAAGCCAGCAGGTCTGCACTAATACTGCAATCAACCGGCTCGTCGTGGCTGTTCAGCCAGATGCCGTTTTGCTGTGCAGTAAACACCAGCCGCAGCGGAATGCCACGCAGCCGCACAGCAAACTGTTTACCCTGCAGCCGGTTGAGACGCGTCTGCGCATCCGGGTCCATGCCAATGATCGGGTTCAGTACTTTTTCTGCGATAGTACATAGTAAACCGGGCAGCAACAGTTTCAGCATGATGGTCCTGTCAGAATTTATAACCACGGTGCAGGGCAACAATACCACCGGTCAGATTGTGGTAGCTGGTTTCTGCAAAACCTGCTTGCTGCATCATCTGCTTTAACGTGTCCTGGTCCGGGTGCATGCGAATAGACTCCGCCAGATATTGATAAGATTCGCGGTCGTTGGCGACCAGCTGACCCATCGCCGGCAGCAGTTTAAAAGAATACAGGTCATATACTTTACTGAGCCAGGCTTCAGTTGGTTTGGAAAATTCCAGCACCAATAAACGGCCACCAGGTTTAAGCACGCGGAACATTGAACGTAATGCCGCGTCTTTGTCTGTGACATTGCGCAGGCCAAAAGCGATGGTGATGATGTCAAAACTGTTGTCAGCAAAAGGCAAGGCCTCGGCATTGGCCTGCACGTAGCTGATATTATTCACTAGGCCCATGTCACGTAGTTTGTCTTTGCCGACATTCAGCATCGATGCGTTGATATCGGCCAGGATCACCTGCCCGGTTGGTCCGACACGACGGGAAAATAACGCAGTCAGATCGCCGGTACCGCCAGCTAAGTCGAGCACTTTCTGGCCTGGGCGCACGCCGCTGCAATCGATAGTGAAGCGTTTCCACAGCCGGTGAATACCAAGCGACATCAGGTCATTCATTACATCGTATTTGGCCGCGACACTGTGAAATACATTGGCAACCATCGAGACTTTTTCGTCCCGGGCAACAGTTTTAAAACCGAAATGGGTACTGTCGTGGGTGCCGGAATGTTGTTGTTCGGACATGAAATAACCTTAGCCAGAATGAATGTGGCGCTAGTGTAAAAGATCCCACTGCAGAGTCCAACCGAAAGCGGTGGATCAATTGTCGCGGATCAATTCAAATGTGGCAGTTACGACGATACTGCCGTTGACGATCAGGTGCAGCCGATGGACACCGCCATAATGCCGGCGCGTTGTCAGGTCGCTAAACCGATAGGATTTCTGCAGCTCAAGCACACCGGGCCCGGCTTCCCGTTGCAGCCACTGGAATACCTTGTGCCTTTTACTACCGTTTTTTGAAGCAAAATCAATCGCATATTCAACACGAAGCGGTGCAGGGCCATCGTGAAGTTGCAAACGTGCTGCAAAGCTCAGCACTTCGCCATAGTTCAGCTGCTGCTGTGCCAGGGTCAGGCTGGCGTCTAGCGGTCGGACGTTGCAGCCAAACAGTTGCAATGCCTGTGGCTGGCGCTGCTTTAACAGGCCTCGCAAAGCGTGTTTCAGGATCCAGTCGGTATGCCGGTGTTGACCATGCCACTGCTGCGCCAGTTGCAGCACCAGATCAGGGTGGTCTTTGCTGATATCGTTCAGGTTGTTGGCCACACTGCGCCGGACGTAATCCTCCGGATCTTGGTTTAACCGTTGTAACAACGGGAATAAGGGGGTGGGGTCGGCAATAAATTGTGGCAGCTTCTGCCCCCAGGGTAGACGAGGCCTGCAGCCTTCTGAGGCTAGCCGGCGCAAATGAACATTGTCTGATTCTGTCCATCGCAGCAGCTGCTGCAGGCTTTGCTCTGGGTAGCGCTGCAGGAAAGGCCGGATGGCAAATTCCGCAGTGGAGTAACAGGTGAAATGGGCCAAAGCCTGCATTGACGTGGCAAAATCATCGAGACCAAATTGCTCGACAATATCCGGAAAAATAAAACCGGGTAAGCC
>CAMLNG010000164.1 GCA_946481195.1 uncultured Chromatiaceae bacterium | reverse complement strand
CCGGCAATAACCGGACTCACCGTGAAACTACGGCTGACCTGAGGCGCCGCCAAATAACTGCTGTCACCGGCCTGATCGGCATTAATAGTACAAGTCCCTGCGGTGACAAAGGTCAGAGCGCCACCACTGGTGATAGTACAAACCCCGGTGGTACTGGAGGTGAAAGTCACCGTCAGACCAGAGGTGGAGCTCGCCGTCAGGGTCGGACTAGTCCCGAAATTCTGCGTACCTGGATTCGCAAAAGTAATAGTTTGCGGTGACGCAGGTGTGATGCTGTTGGATGCCGCCGACGCACTGCCGGTCCCGGCCGAGTTTGTTGCAGTCACAGTGAAGGTATAAGCCACACCATTAGTCAGACCGGTTACAGTGATGGGTGAACCAGCGCCGGTGCCAGTCAAACCGCCCGGGTTTGAAGTGACGGTATAACCGCTGATACTGGCGCCACCAGTGCTGCCGGGGGCACTGAAGCTGACCGAAGCCTGCGTATCCCCTGCGGTTGCAGTCCCGATGGTTGGTGCGCCTGGGACTACGGCAGTGACGCTAAAAGTCTGCACTACTGTTGCTGCAGCATTAAAGCTGGCATTGCCGTTTTGGTTGGCATGGATGGTACAGCTACCAGCAGTAACAAAAGTCAAAGCGCCACCGCTGGTGACAGTACAAACACCGGTAGTGACTGAACTAAACTCCACTGTCAGCGCAGAATCAGATGTAGCGGTTAAAGTGGGGGTGGTGCCAAAGTTTTGCGCCCCCGGATTGGCAAAAGTTATAGTCTGGTTCGCTTTCGGAGTGACCGGATTTGAAGCACCAGAGGCTGTGCTGGTACCTATTGCATTAGTCGCAGTGACGGTAAATGTATATGTGGTTCCATTGGAGAGCCCGCTTACGACAATGGGTGAACTGGTGCCCGTCCCGGTAAACCCGCCAGGACTACTGGTAACGGTATAACCGGTGATGGCAGAACCGCCATTATTGCCCGGGGCACTAAAATCAACACTGACCTGGCCATCATCCGGTGTCACCATATCGATTGTCGGCGCGTCCGGCGCTGTTGGAATGGCAACGGTATGACTGGTACCGCTGGTGTAGACCGCAACCGAATTACCGACATCATCTGCCACGTTAGTCATGCCGAGATGATTTAACTTCAGTGTGCCATTTCCGGTAATGCCGGTGACCTGAACTTGTATGCTACTGCCTGAACTTGCTGAAACATTATTGATTGTACCGGATGCACTGCCTGTCGCGGCCAGAGCAAAATCATCGATCGAAATGTTGCTGACTGCTTCGCTGTAAGTGACGGTAAAATCAACACTGGCATCTGTTGATTGGGCACCACCTGCCGGTGCGGAGCCCGTTACAGTTGGCGCAATGTTGTCGACAGTCGCATTGCTGCTATCTGCAACTGTTGTGCTATTCCCTGCATTGTCTGTCGCCGTCACGGAAACATTGCGGTTTGTAGCATCAATGGCACCAGCAACTATGATGTATGTCGCTGTCCAGGTACCAGCGCTGTTTGTTGCACTGACTGCTGCACCGCCGCCAAAAGCACTGAAATCTGCAGTTACGTTGCTGATAGTGTCTGCATTGTTGTCACCACCTGCAGTGTTATTCCAACTCGCAGTGACGGTATCCCCAATCTTAAATGCTCCACCAACGCCAGACGCGCCGGAGATACTAATTCTGCCATCACTGACGGTTGGAGGCTGATTATCCAGAGTTGCATTCGTTGTATCTGCGGTGGTGGTACTACCGCTGGCTTTTGTCGCCGTCACACTGACATTGCGATTGGTGGCATCCAGTGCACCTGCAGGAATCACATAGGTAGCCGTCCAGGTATTACTGCTATTTGATGCATTAACAGCTGCGCCACCGCCAAACTGGGAAAAGTCGACAGTGACTCCGGTGATCCCGGTGTTGTTATCGCCTCCAGCAGTGTTATTCCAGGTGACGGTGATGGTATCTCCCGCCTTAAAGGCACCACCATTGCCGCTCGCGCCACTGATACTGATATTTGCATCCGTTACCGTTGGATTGGCGCTGACCACATTATTTGTCACTGGTTTATTGCTGAAATTTACCCCGCTATTGCCGGAGAAGTCATACATAGTATTGTTATCAGTAAAATCCAGAGTCAGCGTGGTCCCACTCGACAGTGCCGGAGAAACATTCAGTGTGAGAATTGTGCTGTTGTAAGTGTTGTAGCTGAGAGTACGGGTAACGCCACCTTCTTTAAGCGTAAAATCCGAGCCATCACCGTAGTAATCAATGTCTTCATTATAGGTAATGTCAATTTGAGTGCCCGCCGCATTTGTCGCTGCACTGACAAATTCCGGGCCAGTGGTATCTGGCAGGGTACAGGTTACAGTTACGTTAATGGTTCCACCATCAGCGATATATTGTTGGGTCGTGAAAGTAATAGGACTGGTTGTACAACCTGTGGCTTGGCCAGCATTATTGTGGTTATAGACTACGGTGAAATATCCGGCAGTAGAACCAAGGTTTACTGCACTATTCGTGACATTACCACTCAGATTTAGTCGCGCATTATTACCATTCGGAACTTCGTCATACACTCCATCGTTGCGCGGTGTATTCGAACGAAAGAATATCACCTGACCTGGCGCCGGATTGCCGCGAGCAAGAAACTCAGCATGAGTCTGGTAAGTGACATATGCAGTAATAGCGGCCTGCGCAGCGCCGAAGTGCAAAGCCATTAACCATAAGAATACTTTGAAAAACTGGCGGGATAAACGAGCAACCTGAGCATCCAGCATGAAAAAACCTCGGATTTATCTAAAGTCGAAATTCAGGTATAGGTCAGGAGGGGCATTGACACAAATTTCAAATGAAAAAAAACCGGAACAACATTTCTAGAAATTGGCCTGCGATTTCTGCAGGCTATTGATTTTCATAATCATTTATCGACATCGATTTTGTATTCCCGGTTAAACACCTCATCCTGCTGTTGCTGATGGCTGGCAATAATCAAAATGCCGTGCTGTTGAAACGCGGCCAGCCGCTGTAATAGCTGCTGAGCCAGTTGTGGTTGCAAACCGGCGAAGGGTTCGTCGAGCAGTAACACCGCTGGTTTTTGCAGCAGTAAACGCGCCAGCGCAAAACGTTTTAATTCGCCGCCGGATAAGCCCACGCCGTAATCACCCAGCACTGTTAATAAACCTTGAGGTTGGTGCGCCAGCCAGTCATCCAGCCCGACCAGCGTCAATACCTGCACAAGTTCTTCATCCGTCGCCTGTGGTTTAGCGAGCCGTAAATCCGCTGCTACCGACAGGCCAAACAGATAAGGCCGCTGCGGCAAATAGCCGATGTGGCGATACAACGCTGCTGTTGGCCACTGTGTGAGCTCCAGCCGCTGCAACAACGCAACACCACCTAAAGCAGGTATTTCTGCCGCCAGAGTCTGCAGTAAACAGCTTTTACCGCTGCCGGATGGCCCTTTGAGCAGCACCACATCGCCAGTTTGAAAGGTTTCACTGACCTCACCCAGCGGCAGCAAAAACCCAAACTGCAACTGCTTCAGCTCCAGATGGACTGACTGCTGCACGTCCGGCGCAACGGCCAGATTTTCATCCGGCGAAGTCAGCGCTTCGTCAGGGCCGGCCAGCGCATTGCAACGCTGCTGCGCGGCCCGGAGCTGACCATAACTTTGTGGAATAAATAGCAGTGGCAGCAACAACTCTGTCAGACCCAGCCAGCCCAGCACTAATCCCAGCCACAGTGGCACCGCGAGCGGAAACGCCAGCCCGTCCTGCCAGGCCGCCAGCATCGGCCAGCACAAAGCCAAGAGGCCCGCCAGCATCAGCAGCTGCAGCGCAAACTGTACTGCCAACTGACCAAGTTGCTGGCGTTGCTGTAACTGCAGCACTTGTTGATCGAGCCGGATAAACTGCTGTTGGCGCTCAGGCCAATGGCCGGTGGTTAATAAAGTGGTCAGCAACTGCAGATTTTCCAGCAGCAGGCCACGCCGTTGCCCCTGCAGCTGCACTTCCGCAGCGGCTTGTTGCACAGGCCCGCGCGCGCCAATGCCGGCGACCGCTATCATCGCCAACGGCAATAACAGTAACAGCCCTGCGACCGGCCAGAACGCGTCAGGTAACAGCAGTAACAGCAGGAGTAAAAAAGCCGCGCAGAGCAAAGCCGCATAACCCAGTGGATTTAACAGCCGCAGTGGCAACTGATCCAGCACATCGATATCGGCGATCAACCGCTGTAACCGATCGCCGCCGGCCACAGCGATTTGGCCGGGCCGCTGCGCCAATGCAACGAACTGTTGCAGCCGCAGCACCGCCAGTAACCGCAGCACCAATGCATGCGATAGCACCCGTTCGCCATAACGGCCCGCGGTGCGCACAATCGCAAACAACCGGATTAAAGCGCCGGGTCTTAAATAGTTAAAACTGACGCCGACACCGGCCGCCGCAGCCGCGCTGATAAACCAGCCGGACCAGGCAAGCAACGCCACAGTCGCCAGCACCGTCAGCAGGCCTAAACTGAAACTCAGGCTCCAGCCCGCCTTGTGACGGAGCCATAAATCCCGCAGGCGGATACCCGATGGTGCACGCGCGCTCATGTTAAATCCCCGATGTCACGACGGCCCAACAGCTGGCCGCGGCTGAACAATAAAACTCCATCGAGGAACCCAAGTTGCTGCCACTGGTGGCTGGCGATCAGCAACGTCCGGCCGGTACTGAGTTTCGCCAGCAACACGGCCAAATCAGCCGCTGTGTCCTGGTCCAGCTCAGCAAAAGGTTCGTCCAGCAACCATAAGGGCCGGTCAGCCAGTAACAGGCGCGCCAGACAAAGCCGCTGTTGTTGCCCTCCGGATAAACCCTGGCCGGCTTCGCCTAAGCGATAGTCGAGCGCCATGGCCTTACCCAATTCCGCCAGTAAGCCAACTTGCTGCAACACAGCCAGCAAAGCTGCGTCTGTCGCTGCCGGCAACGCCATCCGTAAGTTCTCCGCCACAGTACCGGCAAATAACTCCGGTGTTTGGGTCAGATAACTCAGTTGTTGCCACAGCTGTGGCCTGTTTGCAGTGTCAACAGTCTGACCAGCGAATTGATAGCCGCCGTCAAAGTCGGCAAAACCGGCCAATAGTTGCAGAAAGGACGATTTACCACTGCCGCTATCCCCGCGGAGCAATAAGCGCTCACCGGCGTTGATTTGTAATACCGGGATCATTAACCGCGGCCGATCCGCATGACCTAGCCGGATGTGCGTCAGTTGCAGCAGCGGCTGCGCCTGCTCGTGCGGGCTTGGGCTGTGCTGACTGGTGTTGGAAAGGCTGGTGTTGACAAGGCTGCCGGACACTGTGCCAACGGATGGTTCTGGCAATAACCACAAAGGTTTGAGCGCCAGCGCCGCGGCTTCAGCCTGGGCTTTGGCGTGATAATCATTGCCAAGCTGGCGCAGCGGCTGATAAAACTCCGGCGCCAATAACAGAATAAAACATGCCGGCGCAAAAGCCACCGGCACTTCGCCTTTGGCCCAGGGCAATTCACCCAAAAGCCCCAGGCCTAAATACAACGCTACCAACGCTATGGCCAGCGACGCAAACAATTCCAGCACTGCGGTCGACAAAAACGCCAGCCGCAATACATGCAGCGAGCTGCTGCGGTAACGCTCGGTGGCATGTTCCAGCTGTGCTGTGGCCTGCGGGATGGCATTTAACCGGCGCAGCAGCGTCAGACCCTGCAAAAATTGCCACAGCCGCCCCCCCATCCGGCCTAACTCGGCCAGTTTTTCACTGCTGGCTTTACTGGCTTCGCGCCCCACTAACACCATAAACAACGGCACCAGCGGCGCGGTCAGCAGTAATAGCAAACCGGCCAGCACACTGTGCCAGGCCACCGCGAAAGCGATACACAGTGGCGTCCAGATCACCAGAAATAACTGCGGCCAATACCGGCTGATGTAGCCATCCAGCGCATCGATTTGTTCGGTCAGCACGGTAGATAAAAAGCCGTCACTGCCCAGGCGTTGCCGCGCCGGGCCTTGCGCCGCCAGCTTATTGAGCAGCTGCTGGCGCAGGTTGGTGCGTAATAACCGGCTGCTTTGTTGCGTCAGGCCATCGCGCAGCAGCAGGCAAAGCTGACGAAGCACAAAGGCCATAGCAAACTGCCACAATAACGAAAATGGAACTGCCGCAGCAGACGTGCCGGAAGTCAAAGCTGCGGCATTCATTGCTGCGGCCAGCATGGCGTCAGCAATAAGCGCCAGACACCACATTTGCCAAAGCAACAGCGGCACTGACAAAGCCGCTGCAAATACTGCCAGCAGCAGTTTAGGCCGGTACGGCTTCAACCACTGCTGCAATAAGGTTCTGGCATGATTTGGCTTAGATTTAGGCGGTGCAGACCTACTCAGAACCTGAGTCCTCTTCGGCGTAGCCATTTAATTCCAGCCACATCGCATTGATAATGCCAAAAGAACAGGCCAGCAAGACCCCTAAAATCCAGGCGAAATACCACATAATCTTGTCCTTTTAATAAAGTGAATGGCTGTTGTTGCTGATGTGCTGCGCGTTAATCCGGCCAAACATCTTGATGTAACTCCAGATGGTATAACCCAGCACAATAGGCACAAAGACACAGGCAACAAAGAACATAATCTTTAATGTCAGTTCGCTTGAAGTCGCGTCCCACATGGTCAGGCTGTGATTGGGCATTGAACTCGACGGCATCACAAAAGGAAACATCGCGATGCCACAAGTTAAAATCACCCCAGCCTGACCTAATGAAGTCAGCAGGAATGCCAGCGCGCCTTTGCCGGCTTTACTCAACAAGCCGCTAAGCGCAAATGCCGCCACGCCTGATACTGGTGCCAGCCACAGCAGCGGATAGTCGGCGAAATTCTGCAGCCAGGCGCCACTGCGCACTTCAACGGTTTTACTGACCGCATTGTTAATAGCGTTACCATCCAGAGCACTGGTGACCACATAGCCATCAATACCGGCATTGAGCCAGACACCGGCCAGTACAAATAAAGCGGCAGCGCCTAAACCAGCAATAAAACCCACGGTTTGACTGCGTTTTTGCAAGTCACCTTCAGTTTTCATCTGCAGATAAGCCGCGCCTTGACTGACAAACATCAGCAGACTCAGCACACCGACCAACAAGGCGAATGGGTTTAACAGCGCAAAGAAGCTACCGGTGTATTTGATACGCAGCAATTCGTCAAAATGAAACGGCACCCCTTGCAGCAAATTACCAAAGGCCACGCCGAAAATGATTGGCGGCACGGCCGAGCCAAAGGTCAGCGCCCAGTCCCAGTTGCTGCGCCAGACCGGGTTTTCCAGCTTGGAGCGGTAATCAAAACCAATTGGACGCATAAACAAAGCGGCCAAAGTCAGCATCATTGCCAGATAAAAACCACTGAAAGCGGTGGCATACACCGGCGGCCAGGCGGCAAACAAGGCGCCACCGGCAGTGATGAGCCAAACCTGATTACCGTCCCAATGCGGTGCGACAGCGTTAATCATCACGCGCCGGTCCATATCGTCTTTGCCGACCACTTTTAATAAAGCGCCGACGCCCATATCAAAACC
>CAMLNG010000163.1 GCA_946481195.1 uncultured Chromatiaceae bacterium | reverse complement strand
CAGCGATTTTCGCGCCTCTGAGCAGTTGGCGCAGTTGCTCACCCAGGTTGCCGGCCGCGCCGGTCGCGGCGATATTGCCGGCACTGTGTTGCTGCAAACGCATTATCCTGGCCATCCACTGCTGCAGGACGTGATCCAAAATGGTTACAGCTCCTTTGCCCGCAGTGCGTTACTGGAACGGCAACAAACCCGCCTGCCGCCTTATCAGCATCTGGCGCTGTTCAGAACTGAGTCTTTTGACAGTCAGGACGGCCAGGCATTTTTAACCATTATTCAGCAGCTGGTCGCCACACATTGTCCTCAGGTGCAATACCTTGGGCCGCTTAAACCGCCACTGGAACGCAAAGCAGGTAAATTCCGTTGGCAGTTGCAGCTGTTTTGTCAGGACCGACGTTTGTTACATCAAGCGCTGGATCTGGCATTAGATCAAAGCCGCAACCTGCCACTGGCGCGTAAAATCAAATGCCAGCTGGACGTGGATGCACTTGACCTGAATTAAGTATTGGCTGAACTCAATACCACAGCGGCAAAATTCGGCCTTACTTTTTTGCCGCTAAATCCAGTACAATCACCATACATCGTTCGCCGCAAGAATTTGGCATGCCTCATCAAGATTATGTAAAAACGGCCCGGCCAGCACCGCGTCCAAAGAAAAAACCAAACGAAAAGAAGCCTTTACCAATATTGCTGATCAGTGTGGTCAGTGTATTGACCTTGGCTTTTGGCGCATTTTTGTGGCACATCTCGCACAGGCCAGGTGCTGAAGCTGCCGCTGCAGAAGCTAAAGCTGCAGTGGCAGAAACTGTAGTCAAAGACGAATTGCCGCCAAAACCGGCGAAAGAACCTTATACCTACATCAAAGAACTGCAGACCAAAGAAATCCAGGTAGAAGCCGAGCAACTGGCGGCGAAAGCGCCGGCTAATATGTATTGCGGTACTTTTAAAGCTATTGAAGGTGCGCAGCAGTTAAAAGCCAAAATGGCCTTTGCCGGCGTCAGTTCAGAGATCCGCCAGTCGTCCGGTAAATACCGGGTAGTGTCGGGACCTTATGCCAGCAAGCGTCAGGCGCAAAACGACAAAAACAAACTACAGAACCAAAAAATCGCCAACTGCTGGGTGATCTGACGGTTCCCACCGGGCCGCACGCTTGAAATCAGCGGCCCGGCTCCCCATATCTGCCGTAACTGTCCTCTTAGAATTGAACTCATGACCACTATTGTTTCTGTACGCCGCAACGGTGAAGTTGCGCTTGGCGGTGACGGCCAGGTGACGCTCGGTAACACCGTGATGAAAGGTAACGCGAAAAAGGTGCGCCGCCTGTACCACGGCAAAGTGCTGGCAGGATTTGCCGGCGGCACGGCCGATGCCTTCACTTTATTTGAACGCTTTGAAGCCAAGCTGGAACTGCATCAGGGCCACCTGATGCGCGCTGCCGTTGAGCTGGCCAAAGACTGGCGCACCGACCGCATGCTGCGCAAGCTCGAAGCATTACTGGCAGTGGCCGACGCCAACTGCTCGCTGATCATCACCGGCAACGGCGATGTGATCCAACCAGAGCAGGACCTGATTGCCATTGGCTCCGGCGGGCCTTTTGCCCAGGCTGCCGCCACGGCGCTGCTGAATAACACCGAACTACCCGCCAGCGCTATTGTGGAAAAAGCCCTGACGATTGCCGGTGATATCTGCATTTACACCAATCATCACCATACGATTGAAGAACTGAAATAAGGTCCTGTTATGTCGGAAATGACTCCCCGCGAAATTGTCCACGAGCTGGACCGTCATATCATTGGTCAGCAAGGCGCCAAACGCGCTGTGGCTATCGCGCTGCGTAACCGCTGGCGCCGGATGCAACTCGACCCGGCGCTGCGCCAGGAAGTGACGCCAAAAAATATCCTGATGATTGGTCCGACTGGCGTCGGTAAAACCGAAATCGCCCGCCGCCTGGCTAAATTAGCCAATGCGCCTTTTATTAAAGTTGAAGCAACCAAGTTCACCGAAGTCGGTTATGTCGGCAAAGAAGTCGACAGTATTATCCGCGACCTCACTGACAGCGCAGTGAAAATGATTCGAGAGCAGGAAGTAGCGCGTAACCGCTTCCGCGCTGAAGAAGCGGCTGAAGAGCGGATCCTGGATGTGTTGTTACCACGCGCCCGCAATAACTGGGGCGAAGTTGAAAATAACGACAGCGACTCCAATACCCGGCAGATCTTCCGCAAAAAGCTGCGCGAAGGTCAGCTGGATGACAAAGAAATTGAACTGGATTTATCAGCTGGTCCAATTGGCGTTGAGATTATGGCGCCACCGGGGATGGAAGAAATGACGCAGCAACTGCAGTCGATGTTTCAGAATCTCGGCCAGGAAAAAACCAAAAAGCGTAAACTGAAAATCAAAGATGCGCTGAAGCAATTGGTGGATGAAGAAGCCGCCAAGCTGGTCAATCCGGAAGAGCTGAAAGCCAAAGCTTTAGAAGCAGTCGAGCAAAACGGCATTGTATTCATCGACGAAATCGACAAAATCTGTAAACGCGGCGAAAGCAGTGGCCCTGACGTGTCGCGTGAAGGTGTACAACGCGATTTGTTGCCGCTTATCGAAGGCTGCAGCGTCAATACCAAACACGGCATGGTCAAAACCGACCATATTCTGTTTATCGCCTCCGGTGCCTTTCAGCTGGCAAAACCTTCTGATTTAGTACCGGAATTACAAGGCCGGCTGCCGATCCGGGTGGAATTACAACCACTAACCGCCGCCGACTTCGAGCGTATTCTGACCGAACCCAAAGCCTCGTTAACTGAACAAACGGTGGCAATGCTGGCCACTGAAGGCGTACAGCTGAAATTCACTGAAGACGGCATCAAACGCATTGCCAATGCTGCCTGGCAGGTCAATGAACGCACAGAGAATATCGGTGCACGCCGGCTCTATACCGTGATGGAGCGGTTATTGGAAGAAGTGTCGTTTGATGCGGCCGACCATCAGGGCCAACAGGTCGTGGTGGACGCTGCTTATGTCGACAGTCATCTCGATGCATTGGTGCAGGACGAAGACTTAAGCCGGTTTATTCTGTAATTAGCACTGTCATAAGGACTTTCTATGCACCAGGTCAGCAAACTGCATTATCACCGTAAGCAAAAACTGCTGGATGTGCTGTTTGCTGACACCGTGTTGGCTCAGTTCAGTGCAGAGTTCTTGCGGGTGTTGTCGCCTTCGGCAGAAGTGCGCGGGCATGGCACCCCTGTGTTGGTGGCAAACAAACGTGACGTGGCGATCAGCCAGATTTTACCGGTGGGCCAATATGCCGTGAAGCTGGTATTTGACGACGGTCATAACACCGGATTGTATAGCTGGAGTTATTTACGCCAGCTGCATGAGCAAAAAGACACTCTCTGGCAGGACTATCTGCAACGGCTGAAAGCGGCGAATGCAGTGCGGGACGCAAAACTGGATATTCGCTTTCACAGCGGCGTTTAACACCGCTGTGAAAGTCCAGCTTAAGCCTTAAACCGGTCGACTGTGTGATGTAACCGCGCCGCTTGTGCTGCAACCTCTTCACTGATTTGAGCATTATGTTCGGCGATTTTCAGCGATTGCTCGGAAATATCCCGAATACGAATCACGTTTTTGTTCACTTCTGCCGCGACATGACTTTGCTCTTCAACCGCAGTCGCAATTTGTGTGGTCATTTCCATGATATGGGTCACATCACCGGTGATGGCCGACAGTAACCGACTCGCCATACCGGCCTGTTCAGCACCACTTTGACCACGCTCACGACACTGTTGCATCGATCCGACGATGGCGCGGGTGCGACCCTGCAGGCTGGAAATAATCTGTTCAATTTGCCGGGTAGACTCGGCGGTACGCTGCGCCAGGCTTCGCACCTCATCAGCAACGACTGCAAAACCACGGCCTTGTTCACCGGCGCGTGCAGCCTCTATCGCGGCATTTAAAGCCAGTAGATTGGTTTGTTCCGCGATGCCCCTGATCACATCTATAACCGAACCTATGGTTGAACTGTCTTTCTCCAATTCAGCCACGACAGTCGCAGCTTGTTGCAGTTCGTCAGACAAAGCCCGGATCCGGCTGACGGTTTGCTCCACCTCTTTCATGCCCTCGGCGGCATTTTGGTTGGTGGCATCGGCTTTATTGGCAGTATTTTCGGTATTTCCGGCAATCTCTTCGATAGTGGCGCCCATTTCAGTGACTGCTGTCGCCACCATGTCGCTTTCCATCTGTTGCTGCGCCATACCACGACTGGTTTCTGCGGTTGACTGTGCCAGTTCAGCTGTGGCGGTATCAAGCATCTCCAGCGCCTGGTTGACACTACGCACCAGGTCCTGAAAGTCACTCAACATCGCATTAAAATCCTGCGCCAGCTGCGTCATTTCGTCACGCCCTTCGACGACGACCCGTTGACGGAAATCATTGTCTTTACGGATCACGCCGATAGTCCGGCAGACATTCTGAATGGGTTGCAGGATACTGCGTGACGTCAGCAGTACCAGCACAATTACGATAGCAAGAACAACAAAAAATAATGTGAAAGCAAGATACTGAGCAGCACTGGAGGCCTGCTCCAGCGCAGCATTGGCTTTATCAGTCATCGCTTTGAGACTGGTCTCAGTTTCATGTACTGCTTTACGCATTTCTCCCATAATGCCCTGATCATGCTTTAAACCCATGGTCTGACTGCCTGCCACCAAATTACGATAGGCCTCTGCATAGCTGTCTGCTGCACTTTGTAACGCCTCACTGGCATTTTGTCCGGCCAATAAGGACTTAAACCGGCCGAATTCAGCATTAAAACTGTCTAAATACTTCAGGTCTGCACGCAGCATAAAGTCTTTTTCAGCCCGGCGCAGTTGCAGCAAACTGACCAGCAGCGTGTCATTATTCACTTGTTTGAACTCGGCTTCGAGCTGATGCGCAGCCGCGCGTAATGCACCGTACAGACCGGATTGTGGATCCAGACCAACCTGCTGCGCAGTTTTCACCAATGACTCGAATTTTTGCTGATATAAAGCGGTTTGCTGTCGGAAAATCTTTAGTGAGCCGGTATCAATGTCATGAGCAGTTAAATCATGCTCTAGTGAATTCAGCCCCTGATTTAACTCCTGCATGGTTTTATTGAATTTGTCCTGATAGGAAACATCTTTACGCATCAGAAAATCTTTTTCATGCCGGCGCAGCACCAGCACATCCCGTTCCAGCGCGGCAATTTCGACATTAATTGCGGCCAGTGCGGTAAATTGTATATTTTGAAAAATCAACAACAGCAGCATCACCAGCATGGCGGCACCGACTACGAGACTATTGACCATTAACCGGTTTTTAATCGACAGATTACGTAACATTCCCACCCTCCTGCAGGCATCTAACTGCCTAATCATAGGTAAGAAAATCAACGCTGCAGGAATTTACCTGGAATTTTTATTTTTTAACTCAAGGCAAAGGTAGCAACCAACAGACTGCCAGTCCCAAGCAGCATGCCCGCCAGAATATCGCCGGGAAAATGCACACCAAGCAAGACACGTGACATCCCAACCATAGTGCCCCATAGCAGTGCCAACGGTAACCAAATCGGTGCCATCACGGCGATACAACTGACCAGCACAAAAGCGCCGGCAGTATGGCCAGACGGTAAACTGAAGCGGTCAGAAGGTTCGATATGGGCCTGAATTTGTCCGGCCATTGCCACCGCGGGCCTTTGCCGGCGAAACAGATTTTTTAGCAGCAGATAAGATGGCAATTCGATGGCAAAAGCCAGTGCCAGCAAAGTAACGAACTGCAGATCGGCGGGAGTGCCGCGCCAATACAGGCCGACTGCAAACAATGCATACAAAGGACCATCGGCCGTTTTTGACACCCAGTAACTGCAGCTGCGCATGCGACCTTGGCCCAGCCTTAAAAACAACAGCGCAAAACAGCGATGATCGAGTTCAATCCAGCGTTGTCGGTACATGGCGCTCTCCGGTCACATCGGCCTGATGGACTCAGAGTAATCAGCCATGATGACAGCGGCATGACAACGTCAGAACGATAATTTGTGCTGTAACAGTGCCAAGGCCTCTGCCTCCGGCAAAGGTTTGGCAATCAGATAGCCCTGCGCGGCATCACAGGCCATGTGGCGTAATAGCAGTAACTGGTTGGCGTCTTCCACACCTTCCGCCAGTATCCGTTTACCCAGGCCATGCGCCAGCGTGATCATAGTTTTGACAATCATCATATCGGAGTCACTACCCGCCATATCAATGATGAAACTGCGGTCGATTTTAATTTTATCAATCGGCATCCGGCGCAAATAACCCAGTGAAGAATAACCGGTGCCGAAATCATCAATCGACACCCGGATCCCCATTTGCTGCAACTCAGTGACAAAGTTACGACCTTGCTCCATATCGCCCATTGCAGTGTTTTCGGTAATTTCCAGCTCCAGCATTGTTGGCGGTACTTCGTATTGTTGCAGCAATTGCTGGATCCGTTGCTTCAGACCCGGCTGCTCAAAGTGGATCGGCGACATATTAACTGCAACCGATAACCAGAGCTGCTGTTTGCGCCACCGGCCCAGTGTTTCAACAGCTTGTTCCAACAACTGCATATCCAGTTCCCGCATCAGGCCTATCTGCTCCATTTGCGGCAAAAACTGGCCCGGCATCACAACTCCACGTTCCGGATGATGCCAGCGCACCAGCGCCTCAAAGCCATCAATCCGTTGCTCCCGGATATTCCATTGCGGCTGGTAGTACAACACAAATTGTTTTTGTTCTAACGCCAGTAACAATTCTTTCTCTAACAGCAGCAACCGGGCAGTTTCCTCTTCCATGCCCTGATGGTATTGGATCCAACGCTGCTGCTGCCGCTTCGCCTGATGAAAAGCAATATTGGCTTTTTGTAATAAAGATTCCGCACTGCCGGCGTGATCCGGAAATTGTGCAACGCCGATAGTGGCGGTCAACTTTAGTAAACCAGAATCAAAATTAAAAGGTTTTTCAATCAGTTGCTCTATATGATGTAAACAAAACTGCCGCTGTTTGTCGGTGAGGATGTCCTGCAATACCAACGCAAAAATGTCGCCGCCGGTGCGCGCCACCAGGCAAGGCTTGAGAATACTGGTTTCAAACCGACGGGTCACTTCACGCAAAATGCGGTCACCTTGCTTGAGTCCAACCGTCTCATTCACCGTTTTAAACCGGTCCAGACCTAACATCACCAATAACAGCGGTTGTTGTGCCGGCTGCTGGATAAGTCCGGAGAGTTGTTGCAGTAATGCATCGCGGTTTAGCGCGCCGGTTAACTGGTCGTGGGAATCCAGATAGCGGGTTTTTGCGGTCAGTTGCTGGTTCGTGCTGCGCTCATCGTCTTGTAACCAGACCACCAGCCCCAGTCCCAGCAAAGTCTGAAAAAACAATTCCAGATGTTTACCAACCAGCAACACACGCAAAAACAACTGCCCCTCACCCAGCCAACCGGATAACAAAGCCAGCAAAATCAGCAAGCTACCCCACAATAAAATTGAAATAGCCACCAACTTACCAATAAAAATCCGCCGCGGCATACCCAACAGCCAAATGCCGGATACCACCAGTGCCG
>CAMLNG010000162.1 GCA_946481195.1 uncultured Chromatiaceae bacterium | reverse complement strand
CAAGCTGCAGCAGCGCCAAATCAGCGCTGAGCTGCTGGACGGTTTGCCACTGGTACCCATCCGCCGCATAGCTATCAAGCGGGTGCTGAGTAATCTGATTGAAAATGCGCTGAAGTATTCCGAAGGTGCAGTGGAAGTAAGGACCGGCTACGAGAAAAACCGTCAGCGTGTGTATTTACAGGTGCGGGATCATGGCCCCGGCATTCCGGAAGATCAAATGACGCGGATGTTTGAACCTTTTACTCAGGGCGACACCGCGCGTGGCAGCGCTGGTTCGGGGCTGGGTCTCGCGATTATCAAAAAGATTGTGGATATGCACCACGGCGAGATCCGCTTGCACAATCATGCCTTTGGTGGTTTGGTTGCGACTGTTTATCTGCCAATCCGTAAAGTGAAACCGACGGCCTGAGCGTCGGCAGCAACCCCAAAAACAACAAAGGCCGCAATTGCGGCCTTTCTGTTGTCAGCGAGGTGCGATTCAGGCTTTCGGACCTGCATTGCGGATAGCTTCAGAAACATCATATTTTTTGAAGTTATTGGCAAATTCCGCGGCCAGTTTGGCGGCGTATTGGTCGTACTGTGCTTTATCCGCCCAGGTGTCCCGTGGATTCAACAGTTTGCTGTCAACGCCCGGAATTGCGACCGGTACATCCAGATTCAGCTGCGCCAGGTGTACAGTTTCGACGTTCGCCAGTTCACCTGACACGATAGCGTCAATAATGGCGCGGGTGGTTGGGATATCAAAACGCTGACCTACGCCGTGCGGGCCACCAGTCCAGCCGGTATTGACCAGATAAACTTTGGAATTAAATTCACGCACGCGTTTGATCAGCAGTTCTGCATACACACCGGCCGGACGCGGGAAGAATGGCGCGCCAAAGCAGGTAGAGAAGGTTGATTCAATGGCTGAAGTAGAGCCAATTTCGGTTGAGCCAACTTTCGCTGTGTAACCAGACAGGAAGTGGTAAGCAGCAGCTTCTTCAGACAACACTGACACTGGTGGTAATACACCCGACACGTCGCAAGTCAGGAAGACAACTGCGCGTGGTTCGCCGGCGCGGTTAGCTTCAACGCGTTTTTCGACGTGAGCCAGCGGATAAGCAGCACGGCTGTTTTGCGTCAGGCTGGCGTCTTTGTAATCCGGTGTACGGTTGCCATCCAACACGACGTTTTCCAGAATGGTACCAAAGCGGATCGCATCCCAAATCACCGGTTCGTTTTTCTTCGACAGGTCGATACATTTGGCGTAGCAGCCACCTTCGATGTTAAACACACTGCCAGGTGCCCAGCCGTGTTCGTCATCACCGATCAGGAAGCGCTTCGGATCTGCAGACAAAGTGGTTTTCCCTGTGCCTGACAGGCCGAAGAACAGCGTGACATCACCGGCTTCGCCGACGTTGGCTGAACAGTGCATTGGCAGCACGCCTTTGGCCGGTAACAGGAAGTTCTGCACTGAGAACATCGCTTTTTTCATTTCACCCGCATAACGCATGCCGGCTAACAACACTTTGCGCTCGGCAAAGTTAATCATCACAGTACCGTCTGAGTTGGTACCGTCACGGGTTGGATCACAGGCAAAACCAGGCACGTTCAGAATTTGCCAGGCAGGTTTGCCGGCCACATTCCAGCTGGCTGGGGTGATAAACAGGTTTTTCGCGAAGATATGTTGCCAGGCGGTTTCAGTGCGAACGACCACAGGCAGGTAATGCTCTGGATCTGCACCGACTTCTAAGTGTGACGTGAAGTGTTCACGGTCATTCAGATAATGTTCTACTTTGCTCCACAATGCGTTGAAAACGTCTGCTGCAACCGGCTGGTTGACATTGCCCCATTGAATGTCGTTTTCAGTGCTGGCTTCACGGACGATAAAACGGTCTTTCGGCGAGCGGCCTGTTCTGTGACCGGTGCGCACGACGAGGGCGCCGTTGTCTGCCAGGACACCTTCGTTACGGCGGATGGCATGTTCAACCAGATCTGCCACAGATAAATCATTGTGGCTGTTTGTTTGCGTGGTCATTCTCAACAGACTCCTTCGGGTACAGAGCAGGGATTAGAGTTCCTGATCATTGTATCGTAAGTCGACAAGTCGGGCGACAAAAAAATGAACGTTACACAGCTCTGATCTGTTACTTATGAGTGCATAAACAGTGCTAAATGCATAAAAATGCAACTCTGACCGAGCGATATTGCGCGCAAAGCTGATTTTTGTGCGTAATTATTACGCACGTGATTTCAGTTTTATTGTGAAAAACCTTGGATATGTAGCTGCCACAGAATTCTGAATTTGGATTACATCGAATTTTTGTGATTTTTTTGCATCTTTGTGTTAACTGTTTTTGCCAGTAAAAATAAGTAGTAACCAGCACCTCTGGAGAGAATGATGCAACAACTCGTGAAATCTGCGCTCGCGACGGCTATAGGCCTCGCCGTCGGCGGTAGTGCCGCCGCAGCTACACTCGATCAGTACCGGATGAATTCGCCATTAGTGACTGACTATATTCCCCAGCAACAAGATGCAGTTGCTCTGACTGATGGCTTTGAAGCGGCGACACCGTCGGGGTTTTACGTGGTGTTAAAGCAGCCTGCATTGTCCGGATTACGTGCTGCAAAAGCCGATGATGCAGCCCTGAACCGTCTGACGGCTGACATCGAGAGCCTGCAACAAGTGGTCACACACCAATTGTTAACTTTGGATAGGGATGCTGAAGTCCTGCTGAGTACACGAAATCTGGCTTCAGGCCTGGTGGTGAAAGCCTCTGACAGCGCATTAGAGCAGTTGCGTCAGGATGCAGCCGTTGAAGCGATTTATCCGTTGTTCGACAGCAAACCGATGCTGGCACCAAGCGTTGAGTATATGAATGCTAAAGGCCTGATCACGTCAGGCATCGCCACCGGTAAAGGCATTCGCGTGGCCGTGTTGGACAGCGGTGTTGATTACACGCACAAAGCTATCGGTGGTGTCGGGACTGCCGCAGCCTACGCTGCAGTTGATCAAAAAGCTGCGCCGGCATGGCCACAAGGGAAAGTCCTGGGAGGTTATGACTTTTACAACAAAGATCCAAATCCGATTGATCCGACCACCGGAGGGCATGGCACGCAAGTGGCTTCTTCCGTTTTAGCCACGGCACCCGATGCAACTTTATATGCTTACACCGTTTGCGCCGGTACTTGTCCGGCTGATGCCCAAATCGGCGCGCTGGAAGCGGCAATGGACCCCAATGGTGATGGCGATATTTCTGACCGCGTCAACGTGGTGAATATGTCATTAGGCGGTCAATTTGGTTCAGCGACTGCAGTGTCCGGCACACAGTATTTAATCCAAAAAGCAGCAGAACTCGGCGTTAATATGGTGATTTCCGCTGGTAACGACGGCCCGAACCCGTTCCGCGTTGGCGGACCAAGCACCACGCCAAATGCTTTATCTGTTGGCGCTATGACGCATCCGGCCGGAAACAGCCCGGTGTTTGAAAACAATACAATTGATGGCAAAAAAGTCACGATGTTGGGTTCAGGATTTAACCCGACCAGCGCTTTTGCTTTTGACCAGGCGTCTGCACCACTGGTCTATATCAAAGACAACGCCTTGGGTTGTAATGCCTTCGCGGCCGATTCGCTGAAAGATAAAGCGGTATTGATTGACCGTGGAACCTGCGATTTTACGGTCAAGGTCATGCATGCGCAAAATGCCGGCGCCAAATTTGTGATTCTGGCAAATAACGCCGCGGGGGCTGGTGCATTCTCTGGCGGCGGCGCTGACCCGGCCGTAAAAATCCCGTCAGTTGGTATTTCGTTGGAAGATGGTGCTGCGATTAAAGCTGCACTGGAAAAAGGTGCGGTTAACTACAGCATCAAATCGGTGTCTATTAACACAGCTGGTGGTATTGCCACCTTTACATCGCGTGGCCCGGCCATGCAGGGTTTACTGAAGCCGGAAATTACCGCACCAGGGACTAATATCCTGATGGCAGCTGTGGGTTCAGGTGATAAGTTTGCGTTGAACTCAGGGACTTCTTTCTCTGGTCCGTTAACGGCAGGTGCTGTCGCACAGTTACGTCAGGTGCTGCCAAATCGTACTGCACAGGAAATCAAAGCGACCATCATGAACGCAGCGAATCCTGAAGTATACAACTTGCCTAAAGCCCATCCGCAAGCGGTATTGGCGCCGATTTCTGCCATCGGTGCCGGTTTAGTTGATGTGGAGAAAGCGGCCAAACTGCCGGTTGCTGCCTGGGTTGAAGATACGGCTTTTAATACCAAACAAGCAGCTTTATCTTTTGGTCTGCAAAGCATGACACAGAAGACCACGCTGAAAAAAACCGTGACGCTGAAAAACTTCAGCACCGCAGCCAAAACTTATAATCTGCGCATTAAAGATCGTTTTACCGAAGATACTGCAACCGGGGCTTTAGCCTGGGCAATTCCGGCTTCTGTCACAGTGCAGCCCGGCCAGACCACCACTTTTGACGTCAGTGTCACAGTAGACCCAACCAAGTTACCGGCTTTTGGCCTGCAGAACACCACGCCAACAGCACAAAAAGACGCTGCGCTGACCAAAGTGGAATACGACGGTGCGCTGGTATTTGACGACCCGTCGGTCAGTGGCGATTATGACCTGCACCTGGTTTATCACCTGATCCCGCAAGCACAGGCCCAGCTGACGGTCAGCAGTAAACTGATTGATGGCGAGGAGCAAATCCTGCTGAAAAACACCGGTGCTGTTGCCGCAGAGTTATATTCAACGCAGTTAGTAGCGACAGATGCAAAAGAAGCTGTCACCCACGATATCCGTGCGGTCTCGCTGGATGTGATTGCTGTGGCAACAACAACTTGTTCCTCAGGTTATTTGCTGGCTCCGACTATCACACTGGAAAAAGGCCTGAACCACCTGCTACAAGCCAACCTTGGTTTTGATTTAGACGTTGATAATGATGGCAGGTACGATTTCTCGATGTACAGTATTTTGTTGTCCCGCATCGGCAATCCGAGTCCCTATGCTGCTTTCCCTGGGTTGATGGGCACTTTTGCTGTGCCTTACGGCACAACCAGCGGTTGGGTGCAGAACATGTTTCACGCCACTGGCCAACGTAACGTCACGCTGTCAGCCTGTTTTGAACGTATTGGCCTGACGTCCGGCGATATTGATAAAAAAGTGTCGTTGCGTGCTTTTGCCATCAATAGTGGCCAGGCGCTGGGTCTTGGTTCAAATATTCCTGCTGATGACATGCTCACAGCGCAGGCGGTCATTACCCCGGCGGTTGATATCACTTTTACAGCTGGTGGCAAAGTGCTGACTAAACTCGAACCGGGAAGCGAAGCCGTAGTGAAGGTGCCAAGAGAAGTAACTGGCAAGGGCTTTGTATTGTTGTCAGATGTAGGGGACGTGATGTTTTCTGCGGATCTGACGCCAGTGAAACGAGCACCGGCAATTCCCGCGGGTCAGACATTCAGCGTGAAGGAAAATACCGCGAGTGGCACGGTATTAGGGCAACTGGTTGCTGAGGCTGATTTTGTTAATCCGCTAACGGAATTCTATTTGGTTGGAAATAGCTCAACGTCGACATCTGTAGGTCTTGAAAAAGACGGCCGTATCGTGGTGAAAGGCCCACTTGATTATGATAAAGGCCTTACCAGCATGACACTGGAAGTGGTTGCGATGAACGCGGCAGGTTTAAGTTCAGCGCCAGCCAAAGTGACTGTCAGCATCACCAATGTCGCGGATGAAAAACCAGTGGTCACGTTAGGTAGTCTGGCGACTGACTTACGCCAAGGCACCGCGGCCGGAACTGTAGTGGGTAAAGTGTCGGCGGAGATCCGTGAAGCCGGTGCGACGCTGAAAACAGTCACTGTGAGTCCGGATTTGTTTGCGTATGCGAACGGCAATATCGTGTTAGCCCGTACTGTTGGTAAAAGCGATACCGGGACTCAAAGCCTGAGCGTGACTGCAACAGACAGTTCAGGTATGACGTCAGACGCAGCCAGCGGCTCAGTACAAATCGCGAAGAAGTCCAGCGGTAGCTTCGGTTTCATCGGTTTCCTGCTGTTGCCGTTGGTATGGCTGCGACGTTCACTGCAAGGCTAGCAAATACGCAAAATGAAAAACGCCGGTCAATGACCGGCGTTTTATTTTTCAGCAGTGTTGCTGAACGACTTATCAGCGCGGGTTAGTTCAGAATTGTTGTTTCAGTTGCTGTAGATCTGCGGCGTCAAAATGATAAATGGTGTTGCAGTACTCACAACTGATGTCCAGTTTACCTTCGGCAATATATTCGTCGATAACATCGGCGCCCAGACTAACAATCGCCGCTGCGGATTTGTCGCGCGAACAACCACAGACAAATTGCACTGGCTTGGCTGGAAAAAGTTCGACAATTTCCTGATGGAACAGCCGGTACAGGCTTTCTTCCGGAGGCAATGTCAGTAACTCTTCCCGGGTCAGGGTGTCTGCCAGCAATTCGATGTGAGCAAAATCTTCGCGGGACTTTTCCCGATCAACCGGCAATACCTGCAGTAACAATCCGGCTGCCTGGCTGTGTTGCTCGCCGATATCTGTGTGCAAATACAGCCGCGTCGGTAGTTGTTCGGATTGATTAAAATAGGCCTCTAAGGTGGCGGTCAGGCTGTCGCTGACCAACGGGATGATGCCCTGATAACGTTCGCCCTGATTTGGCGTGATAGTCACCAGCATATAACCCTGACCAATCAGTTCAGCGAAGCTTTCGCCCTGAATTTCACTTTGCAGCCGCGCCACACCGCGAAATTGTTGCTGGTCGTTCCCGTTGACCGCAATAAAACGCACCGGACCATCGCCTTGCAGTTGCACCGCAATCTGGCCTTCGAATTTCAGCGTTGCTGTTAGAAGGCTGGTTGCAGCGACCAGCTCGGCCAGTAACTGTTTCACTGGCTGCGGGTATTGATGACCAGCCAGCATCGCATCCAGGCTGGCACCGACTTTGACCACTTCACCGCGCACATCGCGTTCGCGGAATAAAAAACGTAGCAGCTGATCAGACTGGCTCATGGCATCCTCAGTTTTGTGCTTTTAATAACAATAATTGCCGGCGCATTTTTTTATCCGGTTTAGTTTCCGGATGCGGGGCAAATAACAGATTCAGTTTGCGCAGTTCTGCGCGTTCGGCTCTTAGTTGCTGGCTTTCGGCTGTTTCTTCATACAGTTGCTGCGCCAGCGGGGCGGCCTGGCGTTGCTCGCAAAGACCACGGACAATCACGGTTTTTTCGTCTGAGCCTTGCGTCAGCCGGATAGTCGCGCCGATTTCCACCGTTTTACTGGCCTTGCAGCGCTGGCCATTATACTGAACTTTTCCGCCGTCTATCATGTCTTTAGCCAGGCTACGGGTTTTATAAAAACGGCAGGCCCATAACCATTTATCCAAACGTAATATAACTGTGGTATTGTCCTGATTTTGGCTGGGTTGAGTCATTAGTATCGTGCTCCGCTAATCGGCGCGAACATAGCATAATCACGGCTTTTGCTCCAGTATGACGGGCTGTTCAGTCCGGCTTGTGACGGATATCAGATGTTTATCATCTGTAATGGTAAGGTAAATGACTTTGCCGGTCTTGTTGCTCCTGAGCCAACTGAGTAAGATAAAAACAGTTTAGATACAGAAT
>CAMLNG010000161.1 GCA_946481195.1 uncultured Chromatiaceae bacterium | reverse complement strand
GACCGGCTTGGTCAGGAGATTTTAAGGTCATCCGGACCGCCAGTGGCCAATTGGCCTGATCCCAGAATTCCTTCCACTGCTCCTGGCCATCTTCTTTCACCAGATAACGGAATTTCAGCTCGTCGATATCGTCAAGCAAAGGCTGAATATTAGGTTCAGTGCCGGTCACCGCATCCGGGTACAAATAATATAAACGCTGCAGCTGATGCTCTTTGAGCCGGTATCCGACTAACTGCACTTCACTGCGGGCCAGCACCATGCCCGGATTGGTCCAGCCGGCATGGCTGAAGGTGATGCCATCGTCATCACTTTCAATCCAGTTCACAGCGCCTGCCAGGGTCTGCGCCACCGGCGCTTCGCCATTGACACGGATTTTGCGCTGGCTGATTTGCCAGAAATCGCGCTCAATCAACATCATGGCGCGCTGCAACTGTTGCAGCCTTAAGGTTGCGGCTCTGGAAGCTGCGTCACTGCGGGTGACACTGTCCAGCACTGCTACAGACGCCAGCCCCACCAGCGCAAAAATCGCCACCGCCAGCAGCATTTCAATAAAAGTGAAACCGCGGTTATTCTGCACTTTGCCGTCCGATAAAGGTCTGTAAAGTACTGACAATCCGTTCCGGTTCTTCTACCGGCCGCACTGTGACTTTGAGCATGCGAAATTCGGCATCTTCGGTTTCCAGCACCTCCAACACCCATTTCCAGCGGTTTTTCGCCATCTCAGTTTCACCTTCAGCCGCCTGCGGTGGCCAGCGCGTGTCGAGCCGCGCCAGCTGCAGCTGATTTTCGGCAACGTAACCGGCCATCGTCATCTCTTCGATGATGCCCATAGCGCGAATATGCTCTGTGGTGGCGCGCATCACTGCGACACCGGCGATGGCAAATACCGCCATCGCAATCATCAGTTCAATCAGCGTGAAGCCGTTAGCGCGCCTGTTCAAGCTGCCCCCGCTCCAGTGGAATACTGAATACCGCTTTGAGGCTTTGGGTCAGCACCGGTCTTTCACTGTCTTCTTTCAGTTCCAGCAAAAACGGGCTGATTTCGCCACTGGATAAAATAAACACCGTCGGATAACGCGGGTCTTTTTTCTGTGGTGGTGTGGTCAGAATGCCGGTTTGCCGTTTCACTGGTTTTTTCACTTTGCCGTCTGCCCGCGCTTTGTCCGCTTCGGCTTGTTGTTTTTGTTCTTCCGCCAGCTGTTTTTCCACTTCCAGCTCATCAAAGCTGTTGGCTTCTGACAGGCCGTCGTCTTCCGGCTGAAAATCAGCCCGGCTCAGCAGATTCTGTTCGGCCCACTCCAGGCCTTCTAATTCAATTTTTGCGCTGAAGCCCGGCTTAAACTCATAAGGGGCTAAGGCTTTGGGTTCGCGGATACTGCGCCATTTATCCTGTTCAAACAGCATAAAACGGTAGCCTTTCGCATCGATAAAAAGCCCCAGCTCGACGTTTTTCAGCATCGCCAGTTCAGCCGCCAGCTGCACCCGTGCCTGCAGTTTTTCGGTTTCTTTTTCCAGCCGTTGTTGCCGGCTTTCACCGCTGAAGGAATACACCACTGTGGCCGCCAGTAATCCGATTAACAGGATCACCAGCAGCACTTCAATCAGGGTGAAACCTCCGGAGCGGTGTTTACTCATTAGTTTTGTGGCTCTTCGCCACCATCTAAATTCCAGTTACCGATATCATCTTCAGTGCCGGCCGCACGGTCCGGGCCTGCCGAGAAAATATCGATTTTGCCCATTTCACCCGGGCTTGCCAGCTGATATTCACCATTCCACGGATCTTTAGGCAGCCGTTTGATGTAACCGCCTTCCGGGTAGCTGCGTGGCATCGGTTCAGAGGTTGGCTGAGTAGTTAACGCCTGTAAACCTTGTTCTGTGGTTGGGTAAAAGCCGTTTTGCATCTTGTATAAATCCAGCGCATTTTCCAGCTGCTGAATGTCCACCACTACTTTTTGCTTGTCGGCCTGCTCTTTGTTGCCCATCAGGTTAGGCACCACCATACTGGCAATAATGCCGAGAATAACGATAACCACCATCACTTCTAACAGGGTAAAACCACGTGAACGTTGCATTGTATTAACCTCCTCCTACTAAATTGTTTAATGCCAGAATTGGCTGCAAAATCGCCATCACGATAAACAGCACCATTCCGGCCATCACCGCGACCAAAGCAGGCTCAAACACTTTGAGCGAGACAGTGACCAGGGTTTCAAATTCTTTATCCTGACTGTTGGCTGCGCGTTCCAGCATGCCGTCGAGCTGACCGCTTTTTTCACCGCTGGCAATCATATGCAGCATCATCGGTGGAAATAATTTGGTCTGGTCCAGCGCTGCGCGCAGCGACGAGCCTTCCCGTACCCGACCTGTTGCTTCACCGATCATCTGCTTCATATAGCTGTTGTCCAGCACGTCGGCGCTAATGCGCATCGCTTCTAACAAAGGCACGGCACTGGCATTGAGAATACTTAAAGTGCGGGCAAAGCGGGCGGTATTCAGGCCACGCGCTACTTTACCGATAAGCCCAACACGTAAAATACTGCGGTCATACTTCAGTTTCAGCGCGGGCTTGCGTAGTGCCCTTTTCAGTGCGGTCACCGCCAGCATCACCAGTACCACCAGATACAGGCCATAGTTGCGGATAAACTCACTGGCAGCGATCAAAAACAAGGTTGAAGCCGGCAACGACTGTCCCATGTGGTCAAACTGCTCGACAATTTTCGGCACCACCAAGGCCAGCAGGATACTGATCACCATCACGGCAAAAAAGGTCAGAATGGCCGGATACAACATCGCCTGCATCAGCTGGCTGCGCATATGCTGCCGCTGTTCGGTGTAATCGGCCAGCCGGTTTAATACCGCATCGAGATGACCGGATTTCTCACCGGCCGCCACCATAGAGCGGAACAAATGGTCAAACACATGCGGGAATTCGGCCAGGCCTTCAGCCAAGCTATAGCCTTCGACTACCTTGGAGCGTACACCCATCATCATGTTGCGCAGCCGCGGTTTTTCACATTGCTCGGCCACTGCCAGCAAGGCATTTTCAATTGGCAAAGCCGCTTCCACTAAGGTGGCAATTTGCCGGGTGATCAGTGCCAGATCTGCCGCGCTGATACCGCTTTGAAACCAGTTGCGGCCACTGGCGATGATTTTTTCCTGCTGCGTCGCCAGTTCAATGCTGACCGGTGTCAGCTTGCGCTCGCGCAGTAACTGACGGGCATGGCGGGCATTGTCGGCTTCCAGTACGCCCTTCGATGATTTACCGCGCGCATCCAGCGCCTGATATTCAAAGGCGGCCACTATGCATCCTCACGCGTCACACGCAGCACTTCTTCCAGCGTAGTGATACCGGCCAGTACTTTGGAGAAACCGTCCTGGCGGATACTGGGGCTTTGACTGCGGATGTATTTTTCAATCGACTGCTCGCCTTTGCCGTTGTGAATGAGTTCACGGCAATGTTCATCGACAACAATCAGCTCATGAATACCGGTCCGGCCGCGATAGCCGGTCTGGTTACATTGTTCACAGCCCACAGCGCGGAAAATGGTGGCGGCGTCGGTTTTTTTCACGCCGAGCAGCGCCCGTTCTTCTTTGTCCGGCTCGTGGCTTTGTTTACAGTGCGGGCATAAAGTCCGCACCAGGCGCTGCGCCAACACACCGAGTAAACTACTGGATAACAGGAAAGGCTCAATCCCCATATCTTCCAAACGAGTAATAGCGCCGGAAGCGGTATTGGTGTGTAACGTCGACAACACCAGGTGACCGGTTAAGCTGGCTTGTACCGCAATTTGTGCGGTTTCCAGGTCACGAATTTCACCGACCATCACCACATCCGGGTCCTGGCGCAAAATCGCGCGTAAACCACGGGCAAAGGTCATATTCACTTTGGTATTAACCTGGGTCTGGCCTATGCCTTCCAGTTCATATTCGATCGGGTCTTCAACCGTCAGAATATTGCGGTCTTTGGTGTTGATATCGGTAAGACCCGCATACAGCGTGGTAGATTTACCGGAGCCGGTTGGACCCGTCACCAGGATAATACCGTGCGGTTTTAAAATCAGCTCAGCAAAGGCTTGCTGCACCGACAAGGTCATGCCCAGATCGGCCAGGTTCAGGTGTGAATTGTTTTTGTCGAGTAAGCGCAGTACCACACGTTCGCCATGACTGGACGGCATCGTTGATACCCGCACGTCAACGGCTCGGCCGGCAATGCGCAGACTAATGCGGCCATCCTGCGGCACGCGTTTTTCCGCAATGTCGAGTTTCGCCATCACCTTAATCCGCGATACCAGCAGGCTCGACAGTTTGCGGTTTGGCCGCAGCATTTCGCGCAGCACACCGTCGATGCGAAAGCGCACCACTAAGGCTTTTTCAAAAGTTTCGACGTGAATATCCGAGGCACCGAGTTTAATAGCTTCGCCGAGCATGGCGTTAATCAGCTTAATGATCGGCGCGTCGTCTTCGTTTTCCAGTAAGTCTTCGGTTTCCGGAATTTCATCGGCTAAAGACGCCAGATTCACTTCGTTGCCGATGTCTTCCATAATTTGCTGCGCTTCGCTGGAATCACGCTGATAGGCCGCTTCCAGCATGGCTTCAAACTCAACCGCACTCATGCGCTGAATGGAAAACGGCTGATTCAGCAAACGGCGGATCTCCAGCAGTGCTGCCGGCGTGGTTTCCGGTGCGATCAGCAGTTGCCACTGTCCAGCCTGATCACTCTGCAGCAGAACTTTGTGTCTTTTGGCAAAACCAAAAGGCAAACGGATCCGAGGGCTGCCTTGCGGCAGGTCGACCGCCGCCATTTATTGGTTGCCCTCTGCTTTGGCCGGATTGAGCTCGCCTTTGTCCATTTGCTCCAAACGCTGCTGAATTTCCGGTGGTAAGGCTTTCTCCTTGCCCCAGACCGGCATTTCCGGCGTGGTGGTCTCTGGCATCAATGACACGCCATTGTCCTGCTTTTGCAGCTGCTGCGCGCGCATGTAATTGTACTTGCGCTGGCTGACTTCATTCATCACACCGCCGTCACGCATAATAGTCGGTTTGATAAACACCATCAGATTGCGTTTTTTCTTACTGGTACTGGTAGAGCGGAATAAATGCCCCAGTACCGGAATATCACCGAGCAGCGGCACTTTGGATTCACTTTGCTGTACGTCTTCGTCAATCAGACCGCCCAGTACAACAGTGGCACCATCGTCGGCCATCACTGTGGTTTTGATTTCACGTTTGGCGATGATGAGGTCACCGTCAATGGCGCCTGCGCGGCTGGAGACTTCCTGCTCAATAGTCAACCTGACTGCGGTACCTTCATTGATTTGCGGCGTGACTTTGAGCTTGATACCAATCTCTTTGCGATCTTTGGTGGTAAAAGGGCTGTTACCGTTTTGGCCCGGGCTGGTGGTGGTTTCAACCGGCACTTCTTCACCGACGATAAAAAACGATTCCTGGTTATCCAGCGTGGTGATATGCGGCGTGGCCAGAATATTGGAGTCGGTATCGGCTTTTACCGCCTGGATAATGGCACCCCAGTCGTCTTTGACGACGCCGAGCATGGCGCCGCTGACCTGTCCTAAAACCGTACCTAATGCCGTGTAATCGCCTGGTGTATCCGGATCTTGTACTGTCTCACTTGGCACTCCCGGAATAGTTGATTGCACGACTCGTGGTGGCGGTGTGACTTTACGAGCAGCCGCCGCAGCAGCTGCTACTGAAGACACCGGTACCACACCGTTATTAAACTGCGTCATCCCGCCTTCCGCCGAAATCAACTGCACGCCGAGGTTAATCCCGGCGGTTTCGCCGACTTCAACGATAATGGCTTCAACCAGTACCTGCGCGCGGCGGATATCAACCTGGCGGATCACTTCTTCAAGATTACGCAGCATGTCCGGCTGCGCCGTGACAATCACCGAGTTACTTTCGGTATGGGCTTCAATACTAACTTCGCGGTTTGAACCGCGGCTGCTACTGCCACCTTGTGCCGCTTGCTGGCTTTGGGCTGAGTTGGCTGCCGCGACCATCGAGTTGGACACACCCTGCAATACTTTGACTATATCTTCGGCCTTGGCATATTTCAGGTAATACACCCGGGTATTGCCCTGGCTTTCCTGTTCGGCATCGAGGCGTTTGACGATATCCGATACGCGCTGACGCGCCTGCAATTCGCCGGATACGATCACGCTGTTGGTACGTTCATCGGCGACAATTTTCGGGATTAAAAACTCTGGCTGGTCACCTTGCCCTTGTTTTTTATAGATATTCTCTAAAATGCGCACCACTTCGGCGGCAGAAGCAAAGCTTAGACGAATCACCTCAATATCCTGATTACCGGCTTTGTCGACGCGCTGAATGATATCCACCAGGCGGTTTACCACTTCGGCCTGGCCGGTCATCATGATGACGTTGGATGGGTCGTAGTTCACCACATGGCCGCCACCAGCCTGGTCAGTGAACTGACGCAGCAAGGGTGCCAGTTCACGCACTGACACGTTTTTGACCTGCACGACGCGGGTGACCATTTCATCGCCAATGCCGCTGTTATTATCGCCAACCACCGGGATATTCGACATTTTGGCGTCTTTCTGCCGCACGACTTTCAGTACGCCGCTTTTCATCTCCACAATAGAGAAGTCATACACTTCCAATACGTTGAGGAAAAACTGGTAGTACTGCTGCTCGTTCAGCATTTCATAAGAGCGCACATTGATGCGGCCGCGCACCTGCGGGTCGACAATGATGGTTTTATTCAGGTTTTTACCGACGATATTAATAAACTCGGTGATTTCAGTGCCTTTAAAATTCGGCTGGTATTCAACCGCAGCACTGAAAAAGCTCAGCAGCGCCAAGGCACCGGCGCCCAGTTGCAGCTTCAAAGACGGAAGGCGAAAGATAGTTGATTTCATTGAAAATATGCCATTCTGTACAGGTTATTATTGTGACAGGTTTACCTGAATGTCGCGGATCTCACCGTCACGTTCTATTTTAATCGACGCTTGGCTCGCCTCGCGTAATTCGTTGATGACGCCATATGCCTGCTGCATATCGTTCAGGCGCACACCGTTAATTTCAATCGCCACATCATTGGGTTTCAGTCCCATCCGGGCGAATAATTCGGCATCTTTCCCTGGCAACAAGGCATAACCATACATCTGACCGTTGCGATGGCGGGGAGTTATACGGACATAGTCAAAAAACTTGGCCGGTTCATTCAGCATTTCCCGTCGCATACTGGCCACTTCATCAGCCGCCGGGCTGTATGATTCAGGCGCGGGTGCTGCTTCCGCCAGAGCTGTTTCATCCACAGCGCCGTTCACTTCGCTGAGTTTCTGATACTCAACGCCATCTAACATCAGCGTTTCCATCCGGCCAGACACTTGCAGCAATACCCGGTCTTCCAGGACCTGTTTCAGGACTGCGGATGTCCCTTCAATTTGTTCGTCAATGGCATAAACCTGTTCTACACCACTGTTTTCGATCACCGCCGTGCCTTGTTCCGGTTTTTTTGCAGTCGCAACAACACCGGTCAGTTTCAGATTCAGGCTGGTTTGCGGGGCGTCGGTCACGGTTTGCACCGGCACGGGTTCGGCGGATTTTGGTTGATACTGGCCAAATAAACGCGCATCGACCAGACGCTGGATGTCCTGCGTTGAACTGACCGGGGCGGTGGCAACCCCGACCGGCGCAACTACAGCATTAGCCGGTGCGGCAGGCAATACCAACCAGCTGAAGCGGGCAGCCAGCCAGGCCAGTAACAGCAGGAATATCAGCGCAAAAATACGATTGAGCCATGTCACCGGCAATTTTGCATAAAAC
>CAMLNG010000160.1 GCA_946481195.1 uncultured Chromatiaceae bacterium | reverse complement strand
GCCGCCAGTGGTATCCCGGTCGAAGTGATCTGGTTGTTTAACATCTCGGACGGTGCCGACCAATTGCTGGCCCGCCCCGGGATTAACAATATCAACGAGCTGAAAGGTAAAAAGATTGGCGTCGAAAGTAACGCCCTGGGTGCTTATCTGCTGCAACGGTTTTTCAGCCTGCATCAGCTGTCGCCGGCTAATTACCAGGTCGTTGGTCTGGATCTTGCCGCCCATGCCCAAGCAATGGAGCATGCGGAAGTTGACGCCGTGATGACCTTTGAACCGGAAAAAAGCAAAATGCTGCGCCAGGGTGCCACCGCCTTGTTTACCAGTCGTGAAGTACCGGGTGAAGTGATGGACGTCCTGATAGTGCGTAAAGACGGTCCTGATGTACCAACCGAAGCACAGCTACAACAGTTTATCCGCCAGTATCATCAGCTATTCAGTCAGATGGAAGCCGACTTACCGGCCTGGTATGACGCCTTAAACAGACGGATGAAGTTATCGCCTGACGAACTGGCCCAGACCTACCGCGAACTGCAGATCCCATCGGTGGCCATGCAGCGCACTATCCTTGGTAACAAAAGCAGGCTGGCCGACGTGATCAAAGGCTACGAAACCGTGTTGCTGCAGATTGGCATGATTGAAAAACCCTGCGCCTGCAGCGCGCTGATTAATACCAAATATCTGGAAACTCTGCCATGAGGCTCTATATCAGCCTGCTGCCGCTGATCTTAACCCTGATATTAACTTTGCTGGGTGTGACTCTACTCTATGGCTTACACCAGCACCTGACGCGCGAGCAGCTGGTCAGCGCCGAACAACATCACCTCAGCACAGGGCTGCTGGAACAGCATGCTTTGCTACAGGGTTATCTGCTCCGAAACGATATTGCGGCGCTGAAAAACTGGGCTGCACTGAAATCTGAAAGTCCACATATCCAGAGTGTGCTGGTGGTATCGCCATCCTGGCAAATCCTCGCTGCGCATCAGGTGGCATTAGAAGACAGCCCGTTGGGGCAATACGATGGAACACTGCTGCGACAACTGCAACAGATACCGGTACAAAGTATGGTCAGCCCGCTGACGCTGCCAGAAGCGAAGCCGGATGTGCTGCAAATGGCGTTGCCGCTGCAGTTTGATAGTCAACAGGGTTGGCTGGTCATCCAGTATGACATGACACCGGCCCTGCAGGCGGGTTTGACTGTCACCTTACAAAACATGCTGGTATATCTCTGTAGTATGTTACTGAGCGGGGTGCTGACATACCTGTTGCTGCGCAACATTCTGCATACGCGGTTGCGCCGGCTTGAAACTGCTTTGCAGCAATATTCCCGCGGCAACCACCAGACCAGAGCCGAAGTCGAAGACAACAATGAGTTTGGCCGGCTGGAGCTGATGTTGAACCAGACCTTTGACGCGCTGGATCAACAACGCGAAATGCGCCGGCACAGTGAACTGTTTAACCAGCTCGTGCTGAATAGCACCACAGACGGCATCATCAGTGCCAACACACAAGGCCATATTTTGCAGGTCAATCAGTCCGCTCTGCATATTTTTGGTTATCAGCACCAGCAAGAACTGGCCGGTCAGGATTTGAATTTGCTGATCCCGGCGCAGTACCGCAGTGGCCATCAACAACATCTTGCCGCGGCCGCCCACAAAACTGAAGGGCCTGCCCATGTGCTGAACCGTTTGCGCCAGGTCGAAGGACTGCGTAAAGACGGTTCGCTGGTGCCACTGGATATTACCCTCACTAAAGCTGAGTTATTAGGTGAAACCATTTATATTGCCTTTTTAAAAGACAACACCGAGCAGCGCCGCTACCAGCAATCGATAGAAACTCTGGCGTTTAAAGACAATATTACCGGCTGTGCCAACTTAAACGGTCTGAAACGCCTGGCCGCAACACGCCCGGAATTACACTGGATGTATCTGCTGAATATCGATGGGATGTCCAATCTGAACCATAGTTTGGGCTTTGATATTGGTGATCAGCTGATTAAAACCTGCAGCCTGCTGCTTAATCAGCACAAACCGGCGGAAGCTTTGCTGGCGCGCCATGAAGGCACAGACTTTATTCTGTTAAGTCCGCAGCAACCGCAACAGATGCTGGCGATTTTCCGCGACTTACAGCAGCAGGACATCAAGTTAGACGGCATCAATTACAAACTGAGTTTTTGTGTGGTGTATCAGCTGGTCAATCCGGAACTGGACTTCGACCGCCAGCTGCATGGCGCCGAACTGATGATGCGTCAGGCCAAAGCCAATGGCCGCGCCAGCATGCTGCAGGTTGAACCTGGCCTGATTCAGCAGTTGCAGCAAAATGCCCTGCTCTGCCAGCATCTGGAGCTGGCGATCCGGGAGCAACAATTGTTTTTCCACTTTCAACCGAAGTTTTCGGCATTAAGCCGTGAGCCGGTTTCCGCTGAAGCGCTGATCCGTTGGCAACCAGATGGCAAAATGGTATCGCCAGGCTTATTTATCCCACTTGCAGAACAAAGCCACCTGATGCCGGAGTTGGACCGTTATGTCATTGCCAGCGCCTGTCAGCAAATCCGCCGCTGGCTGGATCAGGGCTATCAGGTATTACCGCTGTCGATTAACCTCTCTGCACGTTATCTCACAGACGAGCAAACAATTAATTATATTTTTCAAAAGGTTGGAGAGTTTGATATCCCGACACATTTACTGGAAATAGAAGTGACCGAATACAGCCTGATCAGCGATGAACAACGCACCGCCGACAACATGTATCGGCTGCAAAAAGCCGGTATCACACTGGCGATCGATGATTATGGTACCGGCCATTCTAATCTGGCGACAGTGCTGAGTCTGCCGGTGCAGAACTTAAAAATCGACCAGAGTTTTATCCGCAAAGGCATGAGCAGCAGCAAAGGCCGGGCCGTGCTGGAAAACATTCTGCAGCTGGCAAAATCGCTGCAGGTCACCACCACGGCAGAAGGTGTAGAAACTGAAGAGCAGCTGCAATATCTGCAGCGCTCAGGCTGTGAGTTTATTCAGGGGTATTTATTATCGCGGCCATTGCCGCTTGATGACTATGAAGCTCTATTGCGCCGGCAAAGCAAAGCAACTTAGTGCGCGGCGGCAAAAGTCTGCTGCAAATAAGGTTGCAGCTGCTGCCACTCTGCATCGCTAAAGTACTGCCGGTAACTGGCCACTAAATGTTGTTGCACTTGCGGCTGTGTCATCAGCTGGTCAAAATACTGTATCAGTTGTTGGCCATGCGCTTTGCGGTTACACACGATAAAACCTTCCAGATGCAGCGGCAACCCTTGCAGTGGCATCGCCGTGTAAGTCGTATTGTCCTGCTGGAGCTGAAGCAAATGATCAATCCGAACCGGATAATCCAAAATCGCATCAATACGGCCACGTTTTAACATTTGCCAAAGTTTGAGACTCACATCCTGGCCGTGCACCTGATAGAACTGATTGGGTCGGGATTTAATTAGCTGGTCAATTTCGGCACTATAACTACTGCCAGCGGTGATACCGATTTTGCGGCGCGCCGGATGACGCAACCAGTGTTGCAAATCAACCCAATCCTGATCTGCCCGGGCAGTGCCAGTTGCTGGAGTTATCTGGGATTGACCTAAGGTGATAAGCCGCAACGAAGGCGACACATTTAACGGTCTGGCGCTGTATAACCAACGCGCTGCCCGTTCAGCTGTCTTTAGTTTGTTGATCGTGCAGTAGCCGCTTTGGGACAACAATTCAAAGCCACGCTGAATACTAACCTGAACATATTTCACCTGCAGTTGCGGGGCACTCTGCAGCAATAAATGCCAATGCTGCATCTGCATGGTGTAGGCCTTGGCGTTGCTGTCGGAAAACTCTGTGGCAATTGTGACTTCCTGCGCCAACCCCACCCGGCTGCAGGTCAACAACCCGATGCCAATCAGCAAAACACGCCAGCAAAGCATAATCTGCACTCAATGAAAACAATTCTTATTGAGTGTAACGACCAGACTCAGGAGAACAAGTTTTTGGTGGGCAGAAATTAGCAACATTCCGCCGTATAGCGGCAAAAAAGCGACAAATCGCTGCAATTTTGCCAATTTTCGCTACACACTATTATAAAAATCAGAAAATATCACTCCGGTCGCCGGCAGGCCTCAGCTTCGGCTAAATCGCGCGCAGCGCGCCACTCCAGGCTGCTTTTCAGCACTAAGGTGATAAGCGCCAGTAAGGCCAGCAAAGATGACACGGCAAAAGCGGCAGCAAACTGATATTCGTTGTACAGAATTTCAATATGTAGCGGCATGGTATTGGTTTGTTCACGGATTTTACCGGACACGACCGACACAGCACCAAATTCGCCCATGGCACGGGCATTACACAAAATCAGCCCGTACAGCAGCGCCCACTTCACTGAAGGCAAAGTCACGCGGATAAAAGTCTGCCAGCCACTGGCGCCCAGCGTCAAAGCAGCTTCCTCGGCTTCGCGGCCTTGCTGCTGCATCAGCGGAATCAACTCACGCGCAACATAAGGGAAAGTAATAAAGATGGTGGCCAGCACTATGCCTGGCACCGCAAACATCACTTGTAAATCGTGCTCGTTGAGCCAACTGCCCCACCAGCCGCGCGCACCAAAAATCAGCATCAGGCTAAGACCGGCAATGACCGGCGACACCGCAATCGGCAAATCTATCAAAGTGATTAAAAACTGCCGGCCACGGAACTGGAATTTGGCGATGGCCCAGCTGGCTGCCAGACCAAAAATCGCATTACAAGGCACGGCGACCACAGCCGCAATCAGCGTCAGCTTAATTGCATGCGCCGCAGCAGGTTCAGTAATAGCAGCGACATAAACCTGCCAGCCTTTACTGAAGGCTTCACCAAACACAATGACCAGCGGTAACAGCAGAAATAACGCCAGAAAGCCCAGCGCCAGAGTTAACAATATGACCCGCAGCCACAGCGGTTCTGTAGTCGCGCGTCTTGGTTGGAACTGACCTGAAGCACTCACCGTCCACCTCCGTGCCGCTGCTGGCTCCAGTGCTGCAACGCATTAATCAGTAACAATAAAATAAACGAAATCAATAACATCACTGTACCAAGCGCCGCAGCGCCGGCGTAATCAAACTGCTCCAGCCGCGACATAATCAACAGCGGTGTGATCTCAGTGCGAAATGGCATATTGCCGCTGATAAAGACCACTGAGCCGTATTCACCGATAGCGCGGGCAAACGCCAGGGCAAAACCGGTTAACAACGACGGGATCAGCGCCGGAAAAATCACCCGGCAAAAAATCTGTAAACGGTTGGCGCCAAGACTGGCCGCCGCTTCTTCCAGCTCCAGCTCTAAATCTTCCAGCACCGGCTGCACCGTACGCACCACAAAAGGCAGACCGATAAACACCAGCGCCAGCGTCACACCTATCGGCGTATAAGCGATTTTGATGCCCCACTGATAAAAAAACTGGCCAATCCAGCCATTCGGCGCATAAATCGCCGTCAGTGCAATACCTGCCACCGCCGTAGGCAGCGCAAAGGGCAAATCGACCAATGCATCTATGACTTTTTTAAACGGAAAGCTGTAACGCACCAACACCCAGGCCACCAGCAGGCCAAACACCAGATTAATCAGCGCAGCAATAAAAGAGCTGCCAAAGGTCAGCTGATAGCTGGCAATGGCGCGCTCGCTCGCCACCACTTTGACAAAACCGGCCCAGTCCAGCTCAAAGCTTTTCAGAATAAGCGCCGACAGCGGCAGGAATACCAGCAGGCTCAGGTAAAAGGTGGTAAAGCCCATACTGAGACCAAACCCCGGCAATACCGGTTTTTGTGATGACTTTTTAAAAAACACTGCGACTTCCTCTGGCTGTTTCAGCGCGCATAAATCTGATCAAAAATACCGTCTTCGGCAAAGTGTTGCTGTTGCACTAAATCCCAGCCGCCAAAATCAGTGATGGTTTTCAGTTCCAGCTGCGGCAATGCCGCCACACCCGGCACCGGCTGGATTGGCCGGAAATAATGCTCAGCCGCTAATTTTTGTGCTGCTGGTGTATATAAAAACTCTAAATAAGCCTGCGCCAGCGCGGTGGTGCCTTTGCGCTCGGTGTTCTTCTTCACCACAGCCACCGGCGGCTCGGCCAGCACCGAAATGCTTGGCACCACAATTTCAAACTGGTCCGCACCTAATTCTTTCACTGCCAGATAAGCTTCGTTTTCCCAGCTCAACAGCACATCACCGATTCCGCGGCGGGCAAAAGTGCCGGTGGACGCCCGTGCGCCACTGTCCAGCACCGGCACATTGCGATACAGCTTTTGCACAAAGGCTTTGGCCCCTGCTTCGCTGCCGCTTTGTTTCAGGCCATAAGCCCAGGCCGCCAGATAGTTCCAGCGTGCGCCGCCGGAGGTTTTTGGATTTGGCGTGATGACGTCGATGTTATCGCGCACCAGGTCGTTCCAGTCGCGGATATTCAGCGGATTGCCTTTACGCACCAGAAATACGATGGTCGAGCTGTAAGGTGCGCTGTTGTGCGGTAGTTGCTGCTGCCAGTTCGGGTCAATCAGCTTACCAACGCGTGCCAGCGGGTCTATGTCCGCTGCCAGCGCAAGCGTGACCACGTCAGCACGCAAGCCATCCAGTACCGCCCGCGACTGACTGCCCGAGCCGCCATGCGACTGTTCAACAACCAGCTGCTGACCGGTTTTTTCCAGCCAGATTTTGGCAAATTGTTGATTCACGTCGCGATAAAACTCGCGGGTTGGATCATAAGAGACGTTCAGCAGCCGCACTTCGGTTTGCGCTTGCGGCTGAGGCTTCGCCTGCAACTGTGGTGTAGCAGCGAGGAGCGGCACAACGAACAGCCCCAGCTGAGCGAACCGGCGCCATATGCTATGGCGCTTTGATGACTGCAAATGGCGCCGTGTCGCGCTAATCTGCAGGAAAAAAGTGAATAATTGCAACGGTTTACTCCGCAATCAGACCTGACCGCCGGTCGCCAGGCTCCGGCAGTTTCAGATATACAGACGTCTGAACATCTCTTGATGCGAGTAAGACTAAAACAATTTGGTCAAGATAAAAAGAATCAAAAAGTGCAGAGCTATAACCAAAAGTTATGATTCGCTCTTTAGCGTTGCGGTCGGTATAGGTACCAGCTCCAGCCCATGACAACAGCGGCACTTAACCCCCAGCACAAACCCAGCTGCGTCAATAAGGGGGCATTAAACTGTGGCAGCAGACGACTAAGTACCAGCAACAACAAAGTGGCCAGCACAAAACCACTGGTCAGCGCCCGCAGCAGCGCCAATAACCACCAGCGCTGTTTTCGGCCATAAGATTCTGCCGCGCCGCATAACATCAACACGACGAGCACACCACCGAGCGCCAGCAAAGCCCGTAACCAAGGCCCGGCGTACAAACTTTGATGGGCGGCATAACCCAGGTTTCGCAGTGACCAGGGTGTGCTTTGCCAATAGTCCGCCTGCGGCAGCACTTGCAAATCTGCGTTGAGTGTTTGTTGTCTGAGCTGATAGGGCGCGCTTTGTGGCCAGTTGGGCTGTTCGGTTAACAACCATTTTCCACTGGTTAAATCGAGCTGCACTTTGGCGACGGGCCACCCAGGTGTTTGCAGCAAGGTTGTCAGATCCGGCGTTGCCGGGGAATTCAGGAGCGTAACCGGCTGAGGTTGTGGCTGCGGTTGTGGAAATAAAGCCTGATAATAAGCCGCGCTGTGTTGTTTGATAAGTTCCGGTGCCCAGTTGCCGTATTGCGTCATCAGCGCCGAACCAAAATACCAACAAAGCCAAGGCAGGCTTAACAACGCCCCGGCTAAATGCCAGCGTAACGGGCCGCGACCAAAGA
>CAMLNG010000159.1 GCA_946481195.1 uncultured Chromatiaceae bacterium | reverse complement strand
GCTGATTGGCAAAAATCAGCTCTAAACGCGCCAAATCAGCCTTAATGCCGGTTTCTTTTAATGCTTTGGCAAACCAGATGTCGCCTTCAGCCTCAATGGCATTTAAGTGCAGCTGATATTGGTCAGTGTCAGGCTTTAGCTGAAAGCTCAGTTGATTCAGTGACACATCGTCAAACAAGGTCAGCTGCTTAATCCGGCCATTGACGGCGGACAAGGGCGGAAACATCGGGTCTTCACCCGGTTCCAGCGCCGCCAGCTGATGCTGCAATAAACTGATCCAGGGGGCGAGTTCTGCCTGCTCTAAATTCACATCGATAAAAAAGCCATCCCGCAGCTCGCTGCTCGGCAATCCGAGACTCAGCAAAGCCCCGGTAATTTTGCCGCTTTGCTGGTCAAGCCGCGCCTGCAGCTGCGCCTGGTCGCCATAACGCATCTCAATACTGGACGCATTTTCGTTACCAGAACTTTGCAGTAGCACTGTAGCGCCATCGGCCGCAGTTTTGCCATAAGGTGCCGGCAGTTGCAGCTCGACAGCAGCCAGATCCATCAGCGCAGTCGACTGATAACTGAAGCCAGTTTTGGGCAACTGAATATTTAAATCCCAGCTGAAATTGGCCAGGCCCTTGCCAAGTTCCCGCCATTCTTCCGACACCAGCGCCAGCAGCTGGTCGATTTGTTGTTCACCGTGGGCTTTGAGTTGCACCTGATATTGCCCGTCCTGCTGTGCGCCGTGCAAAGTGGCATTGAGCGGCACGCCGTGGCTGACAAACATCAGCTGTTCACTGTCGATTTTGTCGTTATCAAACTGCAGATGGCCCTGCAGCTGTTCTACCGCGACGGCTGGCGCACGGATATTCAGCTGATTGGCAAAAAACTCAACATCACCTAAAGCCCGCACGCCGGTTTTTTTCAGGCCAATCTGCAGCTGCACTTTGGCATTGACCAGGCCGCTGACGCCGAGATAATCCAGTGTGGCCCCGACTGAATCACTGAGTGGCGATGCCAGCATTAAGCCGCTGACCCCTTCGGCCTGGGTCTGACGTTCAATATCAATCAACAGTGTTTCGGCATGAAATAAATCCGGGATCCGCGCAGTAACACCGTTTTCCAGCGGCACATCAAACAGTTGGCCGGCCTGGCTCTGAATCAGCATGCCGGCATTTTCAAACAGCAGTTCAGCCTGCATGCCTTTAATCACCGGCCAGTGCGGGTCAAACGAAAACTCGGTGTCGGCGATAAAAGCCTGCGCCTGAAAAATACCGTTGTGTTTGTCATACGGGAAATCTTTAAAAGCACCATGCCACAGCACCCGCGCCACCGGCACCTGGCCGCTTAACAGCGCCGGCGTCAGGTAATTGATCACCGATTCCGGCATATGCCGGGTCGGGAAATAATGCCGCGCATCGGCGACTGGTACTTTGCGTAGTTCGCCCAGCAAGGTCATACCGGGCTTTTCACCCAGTTCCAGCACCAGCTGGGCGTCTGCTTCAATCTCCGGATGGCGCAGTGCCAGCCGCGGGATTTGCACGCGCCATTGCCCTTGTTGCTGCAGCACTTCAATACGGGTCTGCAGACTCTGGTAGGGTGTGGCTCGGCTGAAAGCCTCGCCCCAGCTTAAAGCACCGTCAACACCTTGTAAGTCGAGCAGAATATAGTTGGGGCTCGCGCTGAAATGGCCGGTGAGGCCGGTCAGGCCCGGGACATCGTCGACCGGGACAGAGTTAAAATCGATAAAGTCGCCACTGACAAACCATTGTTTGTCGCTGAGCTGCATGCCGAGCTGCGTAATGCGGGCATCGGTCTGAAACGACAGGATTTTCCGCAGTGCAGCCGAGTCTTCGGCAAACAGCTGCGCCAACGGCACCGCCGCCTGCAGTTGCAGTTGTTGCAGCGAACCGGAATAAACCCCTTGCTGACTGACCAGCTGCAGCTGGAAGTCGTGCCAGCTTTGCGTGCCCGACGTCAGCGTCAGCTGACTGGATAACAGCTGCCAGCCGTCTTGCGTCGGTTGCCACAATAACTGGCCTTTGCCGAGGCTCAGCTGCTGCGTCTGGTCGTCCTGTCGCCACATCAGCCGGTTTTCTGCCAGCGCAATTTGAATTTGCTGTAAGGTGCCGTCGGCGATATCGCCCCAGGCCTGAAAGTTAATATCGGCGCGCGCCAGTTTACGGCTTTCCGGCAACAGTTTCTCAAACCAGGGTAAAACGTTCAGGTCATTGCTGGACAAATACAGCTGGCCACGGCTTTTGGCCAGGCTGTCGCCATTCAGGTCCAGCACAAAGGCCAGCGCATTGCCGGTGACGCCGGCGATTTCTACTTCGCCGGAACCCTGATGACGCTCTCCGGCATTGAGCCAGGCCAGCCGGCGGATTTGCATTTCAATCGGTGGGGTATATTGCGAACGCAGCGTCAGTTTGCTGTCGACCAGTGTGAAGTTTTTCAGCTGCTGAAACAGCAGTTGTTCGACAGCGCTGAACAGCGGTTCCGGATCAGTTGCCGGTGTTTCGGCGTTTTGTTGCAGCAGACGCTGGCTGTCGATGGTCAGATGCAGGCCGGATAACTCAAAATCATCGGCTTTGAGTTGCAGGCTGGTCAGGCTGGCCCAGAAGTCGAGACGCACCCGCAATTCACCAACTTGCAGTAAGGTGTCACCAGCCGGCGATTGCACTGCCACTTGCTGCAGTAACAAGGCCGGGCCGGTACTTTGCCAGGCCGCGCTGAGCTGACCGATACGTACCGGCGCGCCATACTGCGTTGCGATAAACTGTTCGATATCAGTTTTATAGCCGGTGGCATAAGGCAACCCAACCCGCAGCAACGTGACCAGTGTGGCAAGCAGCACTACACCGACTGCAAACAGCAGCCAGAGTTTATGCAGGCAAAACCAACCGGCACGCTGAAGCCGCGCCACTACATCATCACCACGTCAAATTGTTCCTGGGTATATTGCGGCTCTATCACGACACTGATCTGTTTACTGATAAAAACTTCCAGCTCAGCCAGGTTATGGTATTCGTCGTTGATTAAAGCTTCCTTAACCGCCGGCGAGGCATAGACGACAAACTTGTCAGCGGCATAAGCGCGGTTGACCCGGACAATTTCCCGCATAATTTCAAAACAGACCGTCTCGACAGTTTTCAGCGAACCACGGCCGGCACAGACCGGGCACTCAGTACAGAGCACATGCTCCAGACTTTCGCGGGTACGTTTTCGCGTCATTTCGACCAGGCCAAGCGCGGAAAAACCGTGAATATTGGTTTTGGTTTTGTCGCGGGATAAAGCGATTTCAAGACTATGCAACACACGACGCTGATGCTCTTCGCTTTGCATGTCGATGAAATCAATGATGATAATGCCACCAAGGTTACGTAATCGCAGCTGACGGGCAATCGCCTGTGTTGCTTCGATATTGGTATTAAAAATGGTTTCTTCGAGGTTACGGTGGCCGACAAAAGCGCCGGTATTGACGTCAATCGTCGTCATCGCTTCGGTTTGATCGATGATGAGATAACCGCCGCTTTTCAGCGGGACTTTGCGATCCAGCGCGCGCTGAATTTCGTTTTCGACGTCAAACAGGTCAAACACCGGCCGCTCACCGGGGTAATATTCCAGCTTCTCAGTCATCTGCGGAATAAATTCTTCAGTGAATGCATGCAGCGCCTGCCAGGTCATTTTTGAATCGACCCGCACCCGTTCTAAATCGCTGCCGACAAAATCGCGCAGAATGCGAAATGCCAGCGTTAAATCTTCATACAACATCGCTTCTTTGCGGTGTTTTTGTTTGCGCTTCTGGATTTTGGCCCAGAGTTTTTTCAAAAACCGCGCATCCTGCAGCAGCTCCACTTCGCAGGCGCCGTCCGCTGCAGTGCGGACGATAAAACCGCCGTTATCATCATCAAGGCAAGTGGAGACAATGTCTTTTAAGCGCTGGCGTTCTTCATCGGATTCAATGCGTTGCGACACGCCGACATGCGGTGAACCTGGCATAAATACCAGATAACGCGAAGGCAAAGTGATGTCGGTGGTCAGGCGCGCACCTTTAGTGCCAAGCGGATCTTTCACCACCTGCACCAGCAGATACTGGCCTTCATGCACCAGCAGGCGGATGTCTTTAACCGCAGCTACTTTGACTTCCAGATCGTTGGCGTCACGCTGGATAATGTCGGACGCATGCAAAAATGCTGCTTTATCCAAACCAATATCAACAAAAGCGGCCTGCATGCCTGGCAACACCCGGCTGACTTTGCCGATGTAAATATTGCCAACCAGACCATGCCGGGCCTGCCGCTCGATATGGACTTCCTGCAATACTCCATTTTCTATCAGGGCCACCCGGGTTTCACTGGGGGTGACGTTGATTAGCAGTTCGGCGCTCATACAGCCTCCGGCAACTCCGCCAGCAATGCAGCGGTTTCAAATAATGGCAAACCGACGACGGCAAAATAACTGCCATGAATTTTTTCAATAAAACGGCCACCAAGCCCCTGAATGCCATAACCACCGGCTTTGTCAGCAGGCTCGCCGCTGTGCCAGTACGCCAGCATCTGCGCTTCGCTCATTGGCCCAAACCAGACGTCAGTGGCGACGGTTACCGCCTTAGGTTCAGCATCGGCATCACGGCACAGCGCGACTGCGGTATAAACCTGATGGCAACGGCCACGCAGTAACCGCATCATCCGCAGGAAATCCGCTTCATCTTGCGGCTTCCCGAGGATCGCGCCGTCAACGACGACTATGGTATCTGCACCGAGCGTCGGCAATGGCTCAGGCTGCGCCCGAAAACCCGCCAGCGCTTTGGCTTTGGCCAGCCTTAATACATAATCGGCCGCCACCTCGCCTGGCAATACCGCTTCGTCAATCGGCGCCTGCACCACGACAAAATCCACCTCAAGCTGAGATAACAATTCACGGCGACGCGGTGAAGCGGAAGCAAGCGCAATGCGGGTCATATTATTGGATCTTCAGTTGGCGGCGCATCCGGCGCAAAAACAGGAAAATATACGGCCAGACTAACATACCGGTCAGCACAGGCCATAAATAAGCTGCGCGGAAATAGACACCGGTCAGGAAATGACTGAGCCAGAACAGCAATAAGTGGTACAAAGCCAGCAACATGCCGATTAATAAGGCCTGCTGCAGAATGGAAAAGTTCCGGATCTTCAGATAATTGGCTGCAACGATAAAAGTAACCACTGCATAACCCAACGCATTGACACCAAGTACAGTGCCGACCATCACATCGACCAGAAATCCCATCACAAACGCAGTGCCGATACTGGCGCGGTGTGGCAGCGCCAGCACCCAATAACACAGCACCAATAAAGGCCAGTCAGGCCGGAACAGTTTGACTTCGGCCGGTAGTGGCATCACTGCCAGCAATAACGCCAACAGCAAGGTCAGATGGATCCATAAAAAACGCCAGTTTTGCTGCATTATTTCTGCTCCGGCTCTGTGGCTTCCGGTGGATTGACGATTTCCGGATCTGCGACAGTGGTACCCTGATGTGGCCACACTAATAACACATAGCGGATGCGATCCAGCTTGGCGTACGGCTCAGCGGTGACCTGTAAAAACGGCAAACGCGCGTCGCGATACACTTTGCTGATGCGACCAATCGGATAACCTTCCGGGAACACACCGTCCAGGCCCGATGTCAGTAAGCGGTCACCTTCTACTACGTCTGTGCTGTGTGGTAAATGAATGAGCCGAAGCGCGTTGGCCTGACCTATGCCTTCGGCCACCACGCTTAAACCGGTGCGTTCAATCCGGCCGGAAATCGCATGGGTGTTGTCGGCGATTAAAATCGCCCGGCTGGACGTTGGCCCGACGCTCACCACCTGTCCCAGTACCCCTAAATCGTCAATCAGCGGCTGGCCGATAGTGACGCCGTCTTTACTGCCTTTGTTCAGCACTATCTGATGGCTAAACGGATGGCTGTACACCGCCAGCACTTCGGCAATCAGCCGTTTGCCTTCAGTGACCGGACTGGCACCGAGCAAAGCCCGCAGTTTGTCATTTTCCTGCTGTAAAAACTGCAGCCGTTGCAGCTGACCGTTTTGCAGCAGCAAAGTGTCTTTCAGCGTTTGGTTTTCTTCGAGAATTTTTTGTTGCGACTTAAACTGCTCGGAGGCGCCGAACATCAGGTCTTGCGGTAAATTTGCGAGGTAAAACAAAGGGCTGACTGCAGCAGTCAGATAACTGCGCAGCTGGGCTGAACTGCTGGTGTAGTGATCTAATGTGATAAGACCCACACTGGCCAGCAGCGCAAAAAACAGCCGCAGCGGCAGTGAGGGTCCGCGATCAAAAATAGGTTTCATGAACTCGGCCGCCGGACAGGTTCAGTTAGTCGTAACTGAACACGTCACCGCCATGTACATCGATCATTTCCAGCGCTTTACCACCGCCACGGGCGACGCAGGTCAGCGGGTCTTCAGCTACGACTACCGGAATACCGGTTTCTTCCATCAGCAGGCGGTCTAAATCACGCAGTAAAGCGCCACCACCGGTCAGGACCATGCCGCGCTCAGAAATATCAGACGCCAGTTCCGGCGGTGATTGCTCCAGCGCCACCATTACAGCCGAAACGATACCGGCTAATGGTTCCTGCAGCGCTTCGAGGATTTCGTTGCTGGTCATGGTGAAGCTGCGAGGCACGCCTTCGGCCAGATTACGGCCGCGCACTTCGATTTCTAGGATTTCATCGCTTGGGTAAGCAGAACCGATTTCCATCTTGATACGTTCAGCGGTGGCTTCACCAATCAGGATGCCGTAGTTACGACGGATGTAGTTGATGATGGCGTCGTCAAATTTGTCGCCGCCGATCCGTACAGAAGATGAATACACCACACCGTTTAATGAAATCAGCGCCACTTCAGTGGTACCACCACCGATGTCGACCACCATAGAACCAGTCGCTTCAGACACTGGCAAACCGGCACCGATAGCGGCGGCCATTGGCTCGTCAATCAAATAAACTTCACGGGCGCCAGCGCCTTGAGCAGATTCACGGATAGCGCGGCGTTCAACCTGGGTAGAACCACAAGGCACACAAACCAACACGCGTGGGCTTGGACGCAGGAAACTGTTGCTGTGAGCTTGTTTGATAAAATGCTGCAGCATTTTTTCAGTGACATAGAAGTCGGCGATCACACCGTCTTTCATCGGACGAATGGCTTTGATATTGCCTGGCGTGCGGCCTAACATACGCTTGGCGGCGTGGCCCACTGCTGCAACGCTTTTTGGACCACCGGCCCGCTCCTGGCGGATCGCAACGACTGAAGGTTCATTTAATACTATGCCTTGGTCTTTGACATAAATCAGGGTGTTGGCCGTGCCCAGGTCAATCGACAGATCGTTGGAAAATAAACCACGTAATTTTTTTAACATGAACAGTGTTAATCCTTCTGAATGGGGCGCCAACAACAGCAAAAACCGGTGACGCCTGCACAGATGAGGCTCCGGTCTTTACTCGACAAAATTTTGTGCACATTTTAAGTAACAATGCGCCGGGTGGATAGCTTTATCTTACACTTTTCGCCACTGAAACCAAGCTGCAATTGCGCCAACAGCCGGGTGATCGGCCATGCTGTAAACCAGGTGTTATTGTTCGCGCTGATAAATCAGCCGGTCGTTACCACGGTAACGACCAAATAATGCTGTGGCACTGGGGTCTTCATCACCTGCGGTACTGGTGTTCCAGTTGTATTTCAGCCAGACCGGTGCCTGATACTGCAAGCCCCAGCTGCCATTTTGCTCCGGCGCGGATAGCAACAGAGTATTGGTTGGATTGACACCAGCAGCAAGCTTGGTATTGCTGCCATTGACGGTCAGCGCCGGCGTCCCTGTTGCGGTTAAAGATGCGGGCAGAACATCACTGCAGCTATCGGCGCTGTGCAGCACAAACTGACTGCCATTCCAGACTTCGGCTTTCAGCACCA
>CAMLNG010000158.1 GCA_946481195.1 uncultured Chromatiaceae bacterium | reverse complement strand
GATGTCGCACATCAGGATCAGGCGATATTGATCCGTGTCATTGCGGACAAAATGCGGGAAGGTTTCATCAAAAATAAAGGCCTCACCATCGCGCCAGTGTGCGGCTTTGCCATCGACGTTGATAAAACAGTCCGGTGAATTCGGCACCATCAGGCCAAAATGGTAACGCAGGGAACAAGCCAGCGGGTCTGAGTGAATAGTCAGCTGCGAGTGCGGCGGCAAAATCGAAAACATCGCGCCTTTGATCTCCGGAATTTGCTGCAAAATCGCCAGCGTCTGCGGGCAGGTTTTTTTTGCGCTTTCGTGCTGATAACCGTACCAACACAGATAAAACTTGCTCCAGCCGTACTTAAAAAAAGTACGGAAACCGACGTCATAATAACCCGGGCTGCCGGGTTCATTGGTCTGGCAAAACGCTTTGTTGTCAAACAGCGCTTTGGCTTCGGCCAGAATAGTCGGGTAATGCTGCTGAATTAAATGCAGATTTTTATACTGTGCCGGATCGATATAAGCGCCTTGTGCTTTGCGCTGGGTGAACAGGTACAACACACAGTTAAAGGGGGCAAAAATCGGCCAGCTTTTACGCAAATACTGACTGAAACTCTGATAACGGGCATCGCCACGGACCTGATAGACATAAAAAATCGCGGCAGAAAACCAGCAGAGAATAAATAACGTGAACAGCATAAAGTTCCTTATTGTTTTTGTTATGCCTGTGTCTCGCCGACCGCACAAGTTCGTAGTCGCATAGCTCAGCACAGGTGGATGACGTTCAAATGACAGCGCCGGACAATTATCCAGCGTCAGCTAACTTAGCCGGTTCTGCGAGGGCTTGTCCAGAGGCCAGTGCAGGATAAAATCGGTGTTGCCATGACCAGGATGCTGCCCGCCATCCGGCTCAGACACCGCGCTGATTGTGCCACCGTGCAGCGCCACTATCGACTGCACCATCGAAAGGCCGAGACCAGCCCCTTCACTGTGGCGCTGCCGTGAAGGATCGGCGCGGTAAAAGCGTTCAAACAGCCGCGGCAAATGCTCAGGTGCAATCAATGGCCCGCTGTTGCGGATAGAAATCTCCAGCTGCTGTGACAGTACACGAACCCGCACTGCGACAGTGCTGTCGGCGTCGGCATGGCGGATGGCATTGGAAAGCAGGTTCGACAAGGCCCGTTGCAACATCACTTTGTCGGCCTGCAGTGAGACTATAGGGCCCTGATACTGCAGCCGGATATTGCGCTCGTCGGCGATGAATTCAAAAAACTCAAACAGCTGCAGACAGAGCGGCTCTAAGGCGACCGCTTCCGGCTGCAGTCTAATCAGACCATGGTCAGTCTTCGCCAGCCACAGCATATCGCTGACCATTTTCGCCAGCCGTTCCTGCTCTTCCAGATTGGAATACAGCAGTTCGCGATATTCATCGAGGCTACGTTCTTTGCTGAGGCTGACCTGGGTCTGGGTGATCAGGTTACTGAGTGGAGTCCGCAGTTCATGCGCGATGTCGGCGGAAAACTCCGACAACCGGCTGAAGCCCTGCTGCAGGTTTTCAATCATCTGATTAAAACTTTGCACCAGCTCAGACAGTTCCGCCGGCACCTGACCAGGCTCCAGTCGCAAATGCAATTTTTCTGTGCTGATTTGGCGGATATCACTGCTGAGCAGGCGCAGGGGCAACAAGCCCTGACGCACACCAAACCAGGCCGCTAATAAAATCAGCGCCACAGCGCCGGCGATGGTCAGCCACAAAGTCCAGCGCAGCAGATGCAGATAATGCAGGTGAAACTCCATTTCCATCGCCACTGCGATCTGTTGGCCGTCGGGGCCCTGCAAAATCGCACCGCGATAGGTGTGTTCGCCCTGATCCCAGCTGACAAGATCGGCCGGGGTGATCTGACTGACAGGCCGGGTCAGACTTAACAACGGTGTTAAATCAGCGCCATCGGCACTGAGCGCCGGTTTTTGGCTTGCATCTAAAACCAGATAATATGTCTGATGATGGCCGGTTAAGACCTGATGCAGGCTGGCATGATGTTGCTGTGGCTGTAGCGCCGGGTCTTGCAGCGTATGCAGCACCGAATGTGCCACCGCCTGCAGTTCGCCGGCGTCCTGTTCGGCAAAATGCGTCTCGATGGAATTTTGCAGCATAGTCGCCAGTAAGCCGGCGCAGAGCAAAACGGCGGCGGCGACAAATAACATCACCCGGGTGGCGAGCGACAATGGCCGCTGTTGTTGCCGCAATGATGGCCGGGACGGCTCAGCTGGCGTCGGCATCCGGCACCTCCAGTTTGTAGCCCATACCGCGCACCGTATGAATGAGTTTCAGCGGATGGTCATCGTCGACTTTACTGCGCAAGCGGCGCACTGCGACATCAATGACATTGGTATCGGAATCAAAATTCATATCCCAGACCTGACTGGCGATCAGCGAGCGCGGCAGCACTTCGCCTTCACGGCGTAGCAGTAGTTCCAGCAAGGCGAACTCTTTTGGCGTCAGATTGAGTTTTTTACCAGCCCGGCTGGCTTTACGTTTGCTGATCTCCAGCACCAAATCAGCAGCCTGCAAGCGGTCAGCCTGTGGTGCCAGTTGGCCACGCCTGAGCAAAGTGCGGGCCCGTGCCAGTAACTCGTTAAAAGCAAAAGGTTTTACCAGATAATCGTCAGCGCCAAGCTCCAGGCCGCGCACCCGGTCATCCACAGTATCGAGCGCACTTAACAGCAGCACCGGCGTATGGCGGTTGGCCTCCCGCAGCGCTTTGACAATCCGCAGGCCATCGACATCGGGCAACATCACATCGAGAATAATCAGCTCGAAATCTTCCGTCATCGCCAGATGATGGCCGTCGAGGCCATTGCGGCATAAAGTCGGATTAAAACCGGCTTCGGTAAAACCCTGTTTGAGGTAATCTCCGGTTTTCACTTCATCTTCGACAATCAATAAACGCATCAGCGGTCTCTTCAGGTCCAGGCTTTTAGCCGGAGTAGCATAACAGCTTAGAGTGAGGTGGGGCAGCCGACAACAACATGACGGGCGCATGACAATATTGTCATCTAGAGCAGAATCCGTCTGGGTGAGTGGTGCGGCTTTACAGCACTGGCATCACGCAGTAACTTTACTGCTCATACCAGTTAAAAGCCAAAGGCCGCTGTAGCGACCTGATCGGAGTACCCGCATGCAGACTTCTGATTTACTTCCCTTTATTGCTTCAGTCTTCCAGCAAATGCCGTTTAATCAGCTGCTAGGCCTGCGGGTTACGGAGTTCTCCGCCGAACGCGCTGAAGTCCGGTTTGACTGGAAAACCGAGCTGGTCGGTAATCCGGTGCAGCAAATTCTGCACGGCGGTGTGATTGCCTCTGTGCTGGATGTGGTCGGCGGCATCATGGCGGTGTCCAGTGCGCTGGTCAGGCTCGATACCACAGACCCCAGCCAGCTGGCCGCCAAACTGGGTAAAATGAGCACTATTGATATTCGCACCGATTATCTGCGCCCAGGTCGTGGCGACGAATTTATCGCCACGGCTCAGGTGATCCGTTCTGGTAATAAAGTCTGTGTTTGCCGGATGGAACTGCACAACAACGAAGGCCTGCACATAGCCCTAGGCACCGGAACTTATTTAGTGGGGTAAAAACGGGATTTCAACAGGCAACCAATGTTGCCTGTTGCCGTTTTTACGGCGAATCCGGGATCTCAACAGGCAACCGATGTTGCCTGTTGCCGGATAAGCGCCTTGAGCGCTGCGAAAGGCTGTTCTGAGCTCTGCGAAGTGCCGGGGAGGGATTTCAACAGGCAACCAATGTTGCCTGTTGCCGTTTTTACGGCGAATCCGGGATCTCAACAAGCAATCAATGTTGCAGTGTGCCGGATGCGAGTGTGAACTCAGGCAAGGCACGTCGCCATGGCAATAGCTTCACATCTGCCCCGGTACATAAAAGCGCAACCGATGCTGATCAGGATCCAGCACCACAAAAGTTTCGCCAAATTCCAGCTGAACCGGTGCCAGTGCCACTGGCAGCTGTGCTTGCTGACATTGCGCATACGCAGCCTGCAAGGCTACGCTGTCCGCCAGCTGAAACACCAGCTCGGTACTGCCACCGGCCGGAATTGCCACATCCAGTGTGGCTGCCGGCACTATATGCTGACGATGCCACAGGCCAAGCCGCAGGCCTGAATTCAACACAAACATGGCAAAACCCGGACTGGCTTCGACAGGCGGAATTGCCAGCAGCTGTTGATAAAAGCTGGCACTTTGTGCCGGGTTTTCGACATATAGAATCACAAATGATGGGTGTTGCATGTTGTTCGCTCCTGTGAAAAGACACCGGCAGCTTAAACAAGCCTGCTGACAGTTTCTGTCAGGAGTGAGAAGTGAGTGTCAGGGCGCAGGGATCTGCTGCTCGCGTCGCCACTGCAGTAACAATTGCTGGCGACGCTGCGGGTAGCGTTGATCCAGTACCGTGCAATCCCGCATCCGGTCAGTGCGAAAATGGCGGAATTGCTGACGTAGCTCACACCAGGCAGCTAACACACGGCAATTGTCGAAATACCCTAATGCCACAGGCCAGACGGTGCGTTCGCTGCTGGTACCATGGCCGTCCTGATAACACAGCAATAATTTACGCTGACTGCGGATCGCCTGACGGATCAGTGCCAAATCAGGCAAATCGGCGCCTGTATCCGCAGCCGACCCCACCAGTAAGGCATTGGCATCCAGCGCATCGCGCAGTGATTCCGGTAGTACTGCGGCAATTTTCGCCAAAGCGTCGCTGGCTGCAGCGGCCAAACGCGGATCGCCATGTTTGCCCACCCAACGTTGTCCCAGCACCAAGGCTTCTAATTCATCCTGACTGAACATCAGCGGCGGTAGCATAAAACCGGGCCTGAGCAAATAACCAATCCCAGCTTCGCCTTCAATGTCGGCACCTTGTTGCTGCAAGGTCGCAATATCGCGATACACAGTGCGAACACTGACTTGCAGTGTTGTGGCCAGTATCTGCGCAGTGACGGGATAACGATGCTGCCGCAATAATTGCAGCAGTCCGAGCAGGCGGTTGGATCTGGCCATGCAACTGAACTCCATTGCGCAGTGAAAGGCCTTTTTAGCACAAATGTAGTGAGTCGATCAGTAGCAACAGCAATGTTTGTCGCTTACCCAGATGACAAAAAAGAAATATCCCTGATAAGTTATGATAAATATGTGTTAATTGTGATAATTATTTGATGTTTATTTCACTGCCGTTTTCATTGCTTTTTTTTGTTGTTATTGATAATCCCGGCTTTGCTGTCGTGCATTGTGGGCGAATGACTGTGGCTAATGCAGACATAACGTGCCCTTTGTCAGGTAAGGCCTAACAGAAACATCTGAAACAACAAATCAGGAAATAACCATGGAAATTGTAAACACCGCTATTGCGACTTTGGGTAACTTCGATGTGCAAATGTTTGATCCACAAGTACTGGATCCTGTGTTTGTCATTCCAATTATCATCATTGTGTTAACAAACTAATGCGATGGGTCCACAGCCAGGATGGTCTGGCTGTGGACTGAATTCACCGGTAAATGTTGTTGTGGAATGCTGTATGGCCCCTGATTTTGATCAAGCGAATCTCAGTAATTTAAAAACCTATTTTGCCCGTCCAGAAAACTGGGCCGCGCGCAATTTTTCATTGAGTAAAAATTCGTTTGTGTTGTTTGATACCAGTTCGCTTCGGCTGGTTCTGTACAAAGGACCAATTGAATTCAGTGGAAAACTGAAAAATATCGGCCCGTTGCGACTGCGATTACTCCGTGGCGAACTGCAGTTGCAAGTCCTGCCATTTATCACTCATACCGTTAGTAAAGGCACTGCCCGCGGCTATAGCGCGTCCGGTGCTGCGCAGGTACTCAATGTGTCTGTAGACGAACATCAGCAGTTCGATCATTGGACTGCATTGGATTTCTCAGCCTCAGCGGATGCAATTTGGTTGATGGAATTCACCAAAGCGCCGCAGTTTGCGACCTGCGTGACTTTTGATGCTAACAGCGCCAGTCCGGAGCGGGTATCCCTGCTTTATCACAGCCATTCAAGGCTGTTTAATTATATTGAAGTACTGGCAAGGTCAGCCTGTGACCGTAGTTTGGCGGCGTTACTGAAGCTGGCTGAATCGTCTTTGGATGAATTGGCCTGGCGTGCGATCGAAGGCTTGCATCACCGCTCACCTGCTATTGCTGCCGGACAATTTCAGCGGTTTGCAGCAACACATGCATCAGAAGTTGTCAGGAATCGCTGTGCAGCTTTAATTCGTCAGAACGCGGTATAAGGAGATCCGATGGCACTTTTTTTTCAAACTGCAACAGCAGAACAGCTGACGTTAGAGGAATTTATTCAGCAGGTTTTGCAGGTTTATACAAGCCCGGACGAACTGAATGAACCCACCTTACAGCAGTTAGCCCTATTGCTGCAAAAATTGGCAAATAACAAACAGTTGCTACCTGAACTGGTCGCAGATGAGGTGTTAGACCGGCCTGACACCCTGGATGCAGGTAATCAATACGGCAATGACGCTATGGTGATCTATGTGCATCATCAGCCATTTTTTCAGGTACGGATTTGTTTCTGGAATCCGGCCAGTGGCATGAAAAAACCAGATGAAATCTTCGATGTGTATCAGTCGGCCCATGACCATAACTTTGCCTTTTTGACGACCAACTATTACGGGCCGGGTTATGTATCAGGTTTTTACCAGTATCAGTATCGGGATGACCTGAGTGCTGGTGACGCTGTTGAGCTGACGCATCTGGTTGATCATCAGTTGACACCAGGTCAGGTGGTTTTTTATGAACCGAGCAAAGATGTGCATCTGCAGGTGGCGCCAACCGGCTTCAGCGTGAGTCTGAATCTGATGTTTGGTCTGAATGATCGCCAGCAGTTTGTGTTTGATCTGAAACAGCATAAGGTACAGGAAGTGGTGCTGAGCAGTAATCAGACTGCGGCCCAGTTTGCCAGCGAGATTTATGCGCTGTTGTAAACTCTGGCTGCTGGTCCTGCTGATACAACTGAGCGCCGGTTGCAGTGTACTTGGCAAGGTAAAACAGGCGACGGTGGAGGCGGGGGCTGCCAGCTGGAAAGCACAGCCGCTGGCATTGCGACAGCAGTATCCACAATGGATACAAAGCGTCTATTTTACCGCTGAATTGCAAACCTCTGACATCCGGCAGTGGCGTTTGCACCTGCTTAGCCAGCGGGAGCTGGGGCCCTCTGCTGCCACTGCAACAGCGGAATTAGTCTATCTGGCCGGGGGGGAGCTACAGGCGAAAGCATTTGCGCTGAGTCTGCAGCAGGTCGATGCGCCGGATCCAAGCCACAATTATCATCGTTACACCTATCAGTTTGGTGCCGAAGCAGCCACTTTTTATCAGACCTATTTGCAGCAACGCTTTGCCGGTGAGGCCAAGCCGCTGCAGCTGTATTATTTGCAGCCATTATTCAAAGCCAATGCGCTGGATTTGAATGCAGTTATTCGGGTGGAATATACGCTGTTGCCTGAATATGGTGAAAAGACAGTCGGCGAGCTGATGCGGCTGATGTTTAATTTACGGGAGCGCGACTGGGTTGAGTTCTGCCAGAGTCCCCGTTACCTGTATGATAAAAGTTCAGCTTGTGGTGATGTACAGATCACCGAATCGATACCTGCAGGGGACGTTACAGCGCCGACACATTAGAAGGTGCTCTGCCACCTGACGATGGCCGTGCCTTTGTGGGCCCATTGTTTTCTGCAAAAAACAATCCGTTGCCGATTGTCCGATATCCGCGTGAACGGGCATGGGGTAAAATGCCGGTTTTACCGGCCCTGCGGTTTTATATCGGATAAAACGCCCGCGCTGCCGGCACCAGGCGAATCTACTCATGTCACTGACGCGCGAACAGAAAATCGGCGGTGCTTTTGCCGCCACTGCTTACACCTTGTGGGGGATAGCCCC
>CAMLNG010000157.1 GCA_946481195.1 uncultured Chromatiaceae bacterium | reverse complement strand
TAATAAAGTCAGCGGCCGTACCACACCACCGTTGGCAATGGCTGAATACACCCTTGCCATTTGTACAGTTGTCACAGACAGACCATAGCCGAACGACAAAGTCGCCCGTTCGAAGTCCGACCAACGCGCCTGTTCACGCAACATACCGGCACTTTCACCAATCAAACCCAAACCGGTTTCAGAACCCAGGCCCATTTGATAATACATATTGAGTAAATCTTCGTGCGGCATCCCCAGCGCCAGTCTGGTCACACCAATATTGGACGATTTGCGCATAATACCGGTCAGGTCCAGGTCGCCATAACCATTGGTATCCCGCACCCGGCCACCGCCGACGGCAATAGCACCATGGCCTGTGGCAATCACTGTATTCATATTGGCAGTGCCGTTTTCCAGCGCGGCCAGCACCGGTAATGGTTTAATCGTGGAACCTGGTTCAAAAGTGTCAGTAATAGCCCGGTTGCGATAACGGTGGATCGGTGTATTTTTCCGGTTATTTGGATTAAAGGACGGGCTATTAACCATCGCCAGCACTTCACCGGTGTGCACATCAACCATCACCAGCGAACCAGATGCAGCACCGTAAGTCAGCACCGCTTTTTTCAGCTCGCGATAAGCCACCGCCTGAATACGCTGGTCAATTGATAACTGCAGATTGCGGGACGCTGTAGATTCTTCTTGTTCCAGCACTTCAATTTCACGGCCTTTGGCGTCTTTACGCACCAGCTTGCGACCTGGGGTGCCTTTTAAAATGCTGTCGTACTGGCGTTCCACGCCTTCAACCCCATGGTCGTCGACATTGGTAAAACCAAGGATATGCGCGGCCACTTCACCGGCCGGATAATAACGTTTCGATTCCTGTTTAAAGTACACGCCCGGCACTTTTAACTTACGGATGTAGTCCACAGTAGCCGGACTGGCTTGACGTTGCAGATAGACGTAGCGTTTTTTCTTGTCAGTGGCGATTTTTTTCGTCAGCTCTTCCGGTGTAATTTGCAGCATTTCTGCTAAGGCGTGCCAGCGGCGCTGGTCCTTGTTCGCACCGGCTTCGATGACCATTTTGGAATCGGCATAAATCGATTCTACCGGCACACTGACGGCAAGCTCTTCACCATTGCGGTCGGTGATCATGCCACGCAGCACTTCGTCTGATTTGACGCGCAGCGAGCGTAAATCACCCTGTTCAATTAATTTATCCGGCTCAATCACCTGCAGATATGCAGCGCGGGCAATCAGGCCAACAAAAATAGTGGACAACGACAGCACAACAAAGGCAAAACGCCAGCTGATTAACGTTGGTTGTTTACGGGCTTTAGCCTGACGAGCTGTGCCTTTTCTCATGGTTCATCCACCACTATATCTTGCTGTCCCAGCGGACGAACCATCAGCAGCTGTTTCTTTGCCAGCTCTTCAACGCGGCTATGCTCAGACAAAGCTCGCTGTTCGACCAATAAATTGCGCCATTCCATATCCAGCGCATCTCTTTGTTGAAATAATTTGTCCTGGCTGATGGTCAGCTGCCGGTTCATATGCGTCAGCTCAATCACTGCCAGAGCCGAACCCATAGCGCCAATTAACAGCAGGATCACCAGCTTATGCTGGCCTAAATCCTGTAAAATCAGTCGGTTCAGCCGGATAGCGCTCATGCCTTGCCACTCCCGCTGCTGCCCATGCGCTCGGCAACCCGCAGCACGGCGCTGCGCGAACGCGGATTGGCGGCGAGCTCAGCATCGGAAGGCATCATGGCCTTGCCAATTAGTTTCAGCGCCAGATCCTGGCGCATTTGCGCTTCGGTCAGCACAATGCCTTTAGGCAGTTGCGCCGGCTTACTGTGTTTGCGCATAAACTGCTTCACCAGCCGGTCTTCCAGCGAATGGAAACTAATCACCGCGAGGCGACCACCCGGTTTTAATACCGTTAAAGCCGCTTCCAACGCCTGATTTACTTGCTCAAGCTCGCTGTTGATATAAATGCGGATGCCCTGAAAACTGCGGGTGGCCGGGTGTTTTTTCTCTTTAAAACTTTTCGGCACCACACGTGCAATTAACGCCGCAAGCTGTGCGGTACGGGTAAAAGGCTCAGTAGCACGCGCTTCCACAATGGCGTTGGCAATTTTCCAGGCGAATTTTTCTTCACCGTATTCGCGCAGCACAAAAGTGATGTCTTCAACGTCGGCTTTGGCCAGCCAGTCGGCGGCTGAAATGCCGGACGTTGGGTCCATCCGCATATCCAGTGGACCGTCGCGCATAAAACTAAAACCACGTTCGGCGTCATCCAGTTGCGGCGATGACACACCTAAATCCAGTAAAATACCGTCAACCTGGCCGGTGATCTGCTGGTCTGCTGCGACTGTGGCAAGCTCGGCAAAAGCACAATGGCTGATATGAAAACGGGCGTCCTTAGCGAACTCATCGGCCGCAGCAGCTGCGATTGCTGAAGGGTCACGGTCAATGGCAAACAACCGGCCTTGTGGCCCGAGCTGGCTTAACACCACGCGGCTATGCCCTCCCCTGCCAAAAGTACCGTCGACGTAAATACCGTCCGGTCGAATGGCTAGCCCTTCGATGGTCTCAGTTAACAAGACTGAAATGTGTGCGGGCTGGCTCATAGCGATAAGTCCATTAAACGTTCTGACAGCTCGGCATCACCGGCCTGGGCAAGTTCCTGTTCAGCAGCCATGTCTTCAGCGACGCGCTGATGCCAGGTCTCTTCGTCCCAGATCTCAAATTTGTTCAGTTGCCCGACCAAACGCAGGCCTTTGCTTAAATGCGCGTGGGAGCGCAGCGTGGCAGGCAACAGAATGCGGCCGTTTTTGTCCATTTCACAGTCGGTGGCATGGCCCAATAACAGACGTTTTAAGCGTTGTTCCTGCGGATTAAAACTCGACAGCCGTTTCAGCTTCTCTTCGATTTCTTCCCATTCGGACAACGGATACAGCAGCAAGCAGGGATCTTTATGGTCGATAGTGCAGATCAGTTGGCCACTGGCTTCAGACAACAACAGGTCACGGTAACGCGTTGGCAGCGTTAACCGTCCCTTGTCGTCCAGGCTCAGAGCAAATGACCCACGAAACATGAATTGATCCCACTTGGTTATTATTTGATCCGTAGAAGATCCACATTGACCCACAATCTTCCACAATGTCACAGTTTAGGGCTGAAAATTCGGCATTGTCAAGGCGAAACCCCAAGGGATCGATCGAATAAGATCCAATAAAAATGCGGCTTGCGGCTAAGGTGGGAAAAAAGGGGGAAAAAGTGGGAGAAAAATCCACAGATCGGCAGATCAAGCGGCAAAAAGTGCCGCGTAACCAAAAGAAACAAAGCTGAGGGCAGTATTAGACCAGATGGCTATCCAGCCATCTATAGGAATTAATCAGTGGTGTCATGATGACTTGCAGGAGCGGTTCGTTTCTCAGCAAAAAAATGAGGGTCAGGTCTTGCTCCATGCATCGAAGGTGCACGGAGCAAGACCTGACCCCAGCTGTTATTGTACGCCGGCGCGGCTGCCGGCCAGTTTAAACTCTTCTGCACTCAGCACCCGCACGGCGCTGCCGTCTGTCAGCGTATCGGCACCACGCACGACCAGCTGATCGCCATTATGCAGTTCACCTTCAACCTGCAGCCATTCGCCCTGGCCCTGTCCCAATGCCACTTTGACCTGCTCGGCTTTGTTGGCGGCCACCCGGAATACCGAATGTTGTTGCTGTGCCAGCACCAGCGCATCGCGGTGGATCACCAAGCTCTCTTTTGCCACGGCAGTCGGAATACCAACACTGACCAGCTGCCCAACCTGAAAGCCATTATCTTTGGCCTGCAGCCGCACTTCAAAAGTTTGCGAGCGGCTGTCGGATACCGGAATAATCGACAACACGGTCAGCGAACGTTGCCCTTGCTGATCAAACACCGACACCTGCTGGCCCGGCTGCACATAAGGCGCATATTGCAGCGGCGCATAGATCCGTACTTCCAGCTGCTCCAGATTCACCAGCTGCAACAAAGGCGCGCTGCGGCTGATCTCTTCGCCCAGCTGATGAAAACGCTGACTGACCACACCGGCAAAAGGCGCTTTTAACTCGGCGCGACTCAGCTGATCCTGCAGCTGCGCTAAAGATGCCTGACTCAGTTCAATATCGGCGCGTGCCAGATCCACTTCCGCCTGGGTTTGATCAACTAAAGTCTGTGACACCAGCGCTTTACTGAGCAGACTACGCTGACGCGTCAGTTCTTTGTCCAGCCGCTGTGACTGAATTTGCGCCCGTTTCAGCTGTGCCTGCAGCTCTGCGGCGCGTAGCTGCAAAGGCTTTAAATCCAGGCGGGCCAGCACTTCACCGGCTTTGACCTGCTGGCCGGGTTCAGCTATCCAGTCGAGCCGGCCATCGACACCCGTACTTAAATTCGACTGATATTTACTCTGCACCTGGCCGGACACCATCATCGTCGGCGCAATGGACATAGTGCGTACCGGCGCCGTGCTAACCACCCGCGCCGGCGCCTGTTCCTGTGCCTGTACACCAACGACAAAAAGGCCGGGCGCAGTCAGCACAACACCAAACAACAGCTTTAACAGGATTTTTTTCTCAGGCAGTTTCATGGGCGACCTCGGCAACATAAACAGGTTTTTCCCGGCGTTTGGCCGGTAACGCCTGCAGCATTGCAGGCACTAAAATCAGACTGAACAACATACTAAAAGTCATACCACCAACAATGACGATGGCCAGACCGCGATAAATTTCAGTGCCCACGCCCGGGATCAGCGCCAGCGGCAACATGCCGAAAATACTGGTCAAAGTACTCATAAAAATTGGTCGTGCCCGAATTTGTACCGCAAATTCAATGGCCTCCAGCTGCGCCATACCCAGCGCCAATGACTGGCGATACTGCTCGACCAGCAAAATGGCGTTGTTGACAACTAAGCCGAGCAAAATGATAAACCCAATCATCGTCAGCAAATCCAGCGACTGGAACACAAACAGATTCAGCAATTTAAGTCCAATCACACCACCAGCCAATGCCATTGGCATGGTCAGCAATACCAGCAGACTATCGCGTGCAGATTTAAACAAGGCCGCCATCAATAAAAACAGAATCAGCACCGCCACGACAAAGTTGGCCAGCATCGCCTGCATCGCTTTTTCCAGCCGGTCGGCGCTGCCGCGAAATTGCACCGTCATCTCGTTACCATACTGATTGCGCAGCGGTTGTACTATGTCCTGTTGCAACACATTGACCACATCTTCCAGCGCCATTGTCGCAGGCGGCGAAACTTGCAGACTGACAGTGCGCAGGCCGTTGACGCGTAATAAGGTGGTTGGGCCGACCGTGCGCTGCATCTGCGTCAGCTGGCCGAGCGTCTGCACACCGGCCTGCTGGGTGAAAATCGGCGTGGCCTGCAATTGTTCCGGGTTATCCCAGGCTGGCGCGCGCAGAATAATATCCATCCGCTCGTTGCCGTCGAATTGCTCACCGACATAAATGCCGTCTGTTACAGCGCGGATGGCCGTTGCCACCGAAAAGCGGTCCACGCCGGCCTGAGCAATATTGTGTTCATCCGGCAGGATGCGCAGTTCCGGCTGGTTTTGCTGCAGCCCAGGTTCGGCCTGTACATTGGCGCCTGGCAGTTTTTGCTCAATGATGGTTTTGGCCGCTGCGGCCTGCGCCATCAGGAAATCCGTATCGGGGCCCTGGAAATCAACAAACATTTCGCGGCCGGAATTAAAACCAAAATTCAGTAAACTGGCGCGGAAGCTGAAGGATTCAGTATCCGGTAAATCTTTTAAAATTTCAGTGCGCAGCAAGGTCAGCATGTCGTTGACTGCACGCGGGTCTTCCGGATACACAAAGAGCACGTTAAAAGCAGAGAACATCGACAGGTTGTAGCCTTTGATAGCCGGATACTTTTTATCTTCATAATAAGGCTTCAGGCGCTGCACCAGTAACTGGCCAATTTCCTGCTCCATCACTTTGATATTGCCACCCGGCGGCAAGGTAAAACCGGTAAAAATGCCGTCACCATTGGCTTGGGGTAAAAAGTCTGCTTTGGGTAATAACACCATCATCAACAGCATGGCTCCCGGCACTAATGCCAAAGACCAACCGATAGCACGGGTTTTACCTTGAGTCAGTTGCATCACAGCGCGGCTGAGCTGTGTCCATTTTGCTGCCAACGGATCTGGTTTGATATCGCTCGGTTTAAACCACAGCATGGTGCAAACCGGTAACAAGGTCAGCGCGACCAGCATCGAAGCGGAAATCGACACCGCCAAGGTCAGGGCTAAATCATAAAACAGCTGGCCTTCCACACCTTGCATATAAAGCACTGGCAAGAAAATCGCGACTGTGGTGGCGGTCGAGGCTAACAAAGCGCCACCGACTTGCCGGCAACCGAGTTTTATAGCCGCACTAAGCGCCAACCCCTGCTGCATCAACCGGACTATGTTTTCCTGCACCACAATAGCCGCATCCAGCACCATGCCAACAGCAAAAGCCAGGCCTGCCAGTGAAATCACATTGAGGCTGCGGCCAAAGGCCTGCAACACGACAAAAGCAATCAGCAGACAAACCGGAATGGTCAGGCCAATCAACATCGTGGCTTTCCAGCCGCGCAGGAATATATACAGAATGCCAAGACTCAGTGCGACGCCAAGCCACAAGTTTGAATTAACCAGCGCAATGGCGCGGCGGATATGGATAGAAGCGTCGAAACTCAGTTCCATTTCCAGTTGCTTGGGCGCCAGAATGTCGCGGTTCAGCTCGACAATGGCTTTATTCACTTCATCCAGAATGGCCACTGTATTGGAGTTTTCACCACGCTCCAGCGTCAGATAATAGGCCGGCAAGCCGTTGCGTTTGGTAAAACCGTTAATTTCCGGATAACCCAGCTCAACTTCGGCGATTTCCTGCAAATACACCGGCCGGCCCTGATTATAAGACACAATCATCCGCGCATAATCCGCTGGCTCAAACTGGCCTTCAAAGCGCACTGTATATTGACGGCGGCCAACTTCGGCAAAACCGCCGGACATATTGACCGAACGACTGATGCTGCTTTGCAGCTGTTCAATGCCAATGCCAAGCGCCGCCATTTTGTAAGGATCGAAAGTAATATGCAGTTCACGTGGTAAATCCGACGCCAGCTGCACATTGCTGACGCCCGGGATAGCCCGCAGCCGCGGCCCGACATTGTCGCGAATGAGTTTCAGATAAGGGCCAAAATCATCACCGGCCGCCGGGTTCATTTGTTTAATCAGAATGGAGGCGACATTACCGCGGCCGCTGCCAACGTTAATCTGTGGTTCCTGCGCTTCACGCGGCCGTGGCGGCGCCTGATTGAGCGCATTAATCACATCCAGCATGGCGCGCTGCATGTCCTGACCGACTTCAAAAGTCAGTGAGATAGAGCCAAACCCCTGGCCAACATTACTTTGAATTTCAACCACGCCCGGCACATTACGCAGCGTATTTTCCTGCGGCTCTATGATGGTTGCTTCCATTTCCTGCGGTGCCGCTGCGCGCCAGCCGTTATTGATAAAAATCTGCGGCCGGTCCAAATCCGGCAGGAGCTGTATCGGCAATTTGTACAAAGCCAACAAACCAAACAATAAAATCAGGCACACCAGCACAAAGGTGGCTGCGGGGTTTTTACAGGCGGCTCGGGTCAGATTCATGACAGCAATTCCACAGCGACTTCCACAATAACTATCGGGCGAGTATATGAGGCAATGATGAAATTCCCAGTGAAAATTGGGACGGGCGAGGGATTAAATGCAACAAAATATTTAGTTGGGTGATTGGTCTTATCGTTGCGGCATTTGGTCGCATATTGGCCCCGTTCTGCACTTTTTAACAAGGTAAAGACCGTTTCAGTTGCATATGGACGCTGTTACAGCGATTCAATTATTTCTATAATTTTTGTCACATTTCATTTACCATCAAGAGCCAAAGAATTCAAGATGACTGT